>NZ_JBQQCD010000024.1:0-84537 GCF_052245555.1 Streptomyces sp. KR80 | reverse complement strand
TCCGTGGTCGCGAGGATCGTCCGCGTGGTCCGCGTCGTGATGAGGAGCGGGGGGAGTTCCGTCGTGAGGATCGTCCGCGTGGTCCGCGGCGCGATGACGAGCGCGGCGGTTTCCGTGGTCGCGACGACCGTCCACGGGGGCCGCGGCGCGATGACGAGCGCGGCGGTTTCCGTGGTCGCGACGACCGTCCGCGCGGGCCGCGGCGTGATGACGATCGTGGTGGGTTCCGTGGGGGTGATGAGCGGGAACGTGATCGGGGTCGTGGTGGGCGGCCGGGCGGTGGGTTCGAGCGTCGTGAGGAGCGGTCTTCGTACCGTCGGGATGATCGTGACCGGTACGGGGATCGTGATCGGGAGCGGTCGGGGTTCCGGCGCGACGACCGTCCGCGTGGTCCGCGGCGTGATGACGAGCGTGGTGGGTTCCGTGGTCGCGAGGATCGTCCGCGTGGTCCGCGTCGTGATGAGGAGCGGGGGGAGTTCCGTCGTGAGGATCGTCCGCGTGGTCCGCGGCGCGATGACGAGCGCGGCGGTTTCCGTGGTCGCGACGAGCGCGGGCCCCGCCGCCCGTACGGGCAGGGCGGCCGCGGGCGGGACGATCGTTCCCGCGGCTACGGCCGACGTGACGGCCGCGACAGGGGCGAGCGTGACCGCGAGCCGATCAAGCGGCTGCCGATCCCCGAGGACGTGACCGGGGACGAGATCGACAAGAACGTGCGGCAGGAGTTGTTGAGCCTGCCGAAGACCCTCGCCGAGGATGTCGCCAGGAACCTCGTCATGGTCGCCAAGCTGCTCGACGAGGACCCCGAGCAGGCATACGCGTACTCGCGCGTGGCGCTGCGGCTCGCCTCGCGGGTGGCCGCCGTACGGGAGGCTGCGGGCTTCGCCTCCTACGCCACCGCCAAGTACAGCGAGGCGCTGGCGGAGTTCCGCGCCGCGCGGCGGATGAGCGGTTCCCCGGACCTGTGGCCGGTCATGGCCGACTGCGAGCGCGGCTTGGGCCGGCCCGAGCGGGCCATGGCCATGGCGGGCGAGCCCGAGGTGCAGAAACTGGACCGAGCCGGGCAGGTGGAGATGCGGCTCGTCGCGGCCGGCGCGCGGCGCGACATGGGTCAGCCCGACGCCGCCGTGGTCACGCTCCAGGGCCCTGAGCTGGCGTCGACCTCCATCCAGCCCTGGACGGCGCGTCTGCGGTACGCCTACGCCGAGGCTCTCCTGGAGGTGGGGCGCGAGGAGGAGGCGCGCGAGTGGTTCGCCAAGGCCCTCGAGGCAGACCAGGGCGGGACCACGAACGCCTCGGACCGGCTTGCGGAACTGGACGGTGTCGAGTTCACGGATGCCCTCGATCCGGGGGCAGAGGCGGCGGACGAGGTGCCGGACGAGGCCGGAACCGAGACAGGAGACGGCGAGGGGATCGAGGCGGCCAAGGCCGAGGCGGAGAACACGCCGGAGGGCCAGCCGGAGAACGGTGCGGAAGCCGGCTCCGTAACCGTCGATCCTGAGGAGCGGGACAAGGACTGATCGGTTCACCCGTCGCGCCCACGCAAGGGAGGGCGGAACCCGGCACAGGGGTTCCGCCCTCGCCCATGTCAGCCCTGCTATCAGCCCAATTCGAGGCTCCGCAGCACCAGACCTGTCGCCGGTTTGGGACCGAACGAAGTGGACTTGCGGGGCATCTTCACGCCCAAGCGGGCGAGTTCGCGCACGACGTCCTCGCGGACCGGGTGCATCAGGACGGCCGTCCCGCCCCGTCGCTCCGCCTGCTCGACGGCCGCCGCCGTGTCGTGGATGTACCCGATGTGCTCGGGGCTGTCCGGGAGCCGCCACACATGCTCCAGCAGCACCGAGTGCAGGACAGTGGTGTCGAGCGTCCGCCAGGCTTCCGGGAGGCCCTGAGGAACCGTGCGGTCGAGCAGCGCGGGGTCCGGACGGTCGACGAGGTGGAAACCGCCGTCTCCCGCAAGGAGAAAGGCGTTGTCCCCCTTCTCGGAGACGGCCGCGAGCGCCTCCAGAGCCTTGGTGAGCGGGCCGTCCACCGGCCGTACCCGGAAGGATCCCTCCAGGGCCGCGGCCGCATCCGCGACCGACAGCCCGTGGAGGAGACGGTGGATGGCGCGTACCCGGAGCGGGTAGCGGGCGGTGTCCACGAGCAGGACCAGACCGGAGTCCCAGGGGCCGGGAGTCGCGTGCTCGTCCCGGAGCCGGAGGTAGGTCGCCCAGCGGTGGTGGCCATCGGCGATCAGCGCCTGGCGGAGGACGAGATCCGCGTCGATCTCGGCGAGTTCGGCCGGGTCGGTCACCGCCCACAGGCGGTGTCTGAAGCCGTCCTCCGTGGTGGTGGCGAGGAGCGGCACGTGCTGAATGGCTCGCTCGATGACCGCGGTTGCCCCGGCGGAGTCCCCGGCGGAGTCCCCGGCGTCGTCGCCACCGCGGTAGGTGAGCAGCAACGGCTCGAGGTTGGCCGCCGTCTCCCGCATCAGGGCGGCGCGGTCCTCGACGACGTCCGGCATGACGTCCTCGTGCGGAAGAACGATGCCTTCCTCGGGCGGGCTGAGCCGAAGGGCGCCGATCAGCCCGCGCTGCAGCATGTCACCACTGCGCTGCTCGTAGACATACAGCGCGGGGACGGGGTCGGCGGCGAGCACCCCTTCGGCGCGCCAGCGGTGCAGCGTCTCGGCCGCCTGCCGGTGGCGGGCGGCGGGAGTGGGAGCCTGGGGCAGGATCAGCCGGACGATGTTGTACGGGTCGGCGGTCTCGAGGTGACGCAGGCCGTCTGGCCGGACCACTACGTCGTACGGCGGGGAGGTCACGGCGGCGAGGCTGCCGACTCGTTCCGGGACGTAGCGCAGTCCTCGGAAGGGCGACAGGCGCAGTCCGCTGCGGGGAGTCCCAGGTGTGGTCATTGGTGCATGTTATGCGGCATACGCCGATGCGCGATGATCGGGGGACCACGGCAAGAGCGAGGAGCGAGACACCATGAGCCAGCAGAGCCGGAGCCGGACCGTGCCGCCGACCCGGACCCGCCCCGGGGCCGCGGACCGTCCGTTGTGCGAGGCGTACGACACGGCGCTGCTCGACCTGGACGGGGTGGTGTACGCAGGTGGTGCGGCGATCGCGTATGCCGCTGAGTCGCTGGTCGCGGCACGGGAGCGCGGTATGCACCTCGCGTACGTCACCAACAACGCCTCACGCACGCCGCAGGCCGTCGCGGAGCACCTGACGCGGCTCGGCGTGCCGGCGGAGTCCGGCGATGTGATCACCTCCGCGCAGGCGGTCGCCCGGCTCATCGCGGATCGCGTGCCCTCGGCGCGGGTGCTCACCGTCGGAGGTGAAGGGCTGCGGGCGGCGCTCCGGGAGCGCGGGCTGGAGCCGGTGACCTCCCTGGACGACGGGCCGGCGGCGGTGGTGCAGGGATACGACCCGGGTGTGGGGTGGGCGGAGCTGGCGGAGGCCTCGTACGCAGTGGGGCGCGGGCTGCCCTGGTTCGCTTCGAACACCGATCTGACGATTCCGACCGGGCGCGGGACGGCCCCCGGCAACGGCGCGCTGGTGGAGGTCGTGCGGATCGCTACCGGGAAGCAGCCCGTGGTGGCGGGCAAGCCGCTGCCGCCGATGCACCGGGAAACGATTCTGCGGACCGGCGCGCAGCGCCCGCTGGTCGTCGGGGACCGGCTCGACACGGACATCGAAGGCGCGCACGTGGGCGGGGTGGACTCGCTGCTCGTCCTGACCGGGGTGACGGATGCGGCCCAGTTGCTCGCCGCGCCGGCGGAGCGCCGCCCGACCTACGTGGCCGACGATCTGCGGGGTCTGCTGACCGGGCACCCGGAGGCCACAGCGGCGGGCGACGGCTTCGCCTGCGGAGGCTGGACCGCCGCCATACGGGACGGCGTGGCCACGCTCGATGGTGACGGGGAGGCACTCGACGGGCTGCGGGCGCTGTGCGCGGCGGTGTGGACGGAGGCGGGCGACGAGCCGGGCGACGCCGAGTGGAGCAAGGCGCTGGTGCGGCTTGGCTTCGCGGGCGAGTAGCGGCACACCTCAGGGGGCGCGGTCGCGAGCGCGGGAAGGCGCTACAGCAGCGAGCGCAGGCGCAGCAGGTCCAGCAGCGCCGCCTCGAGTTTGACCCGGCCGCTGCCCCACGCCTTGGCGAAGTTCAGCTCGCCGTCGACGAGGGCGATCAGGTCGTCACTGGCCATGGTCAGCCGGATCTGCGCCCTCTCCGGAGGCGGGCCGGGTACGCTCGTCACATTCCGGATGTGCCCCTCCGCGAGGCGCCCGACGAAGGTGACGTCCAGATCGGTGATACGGCAGCTCAGCGAACGGTCCAGAGCGGCGGCCCTGCGCAGGTCGCCGTCGGCCCGGGCGAGATTCTCCGACAGCCGCGTCAGCGCCCTGCCGCACTCCTCGATCGTCCTCATCGTGCTCGACCGTACCCCAGGGCTCCGCATTCCGAAGCGGGCGTTCTCCGAAGAAGGCGCAGTTAGGGGTAGCGTCGGGGCCATGAATGAGCCGATGCCCGGCGATGAGCGGGAGCCGGAGAGTGCGCGGGTGCCCGAGGGCGAGGCCCTGCCCGAGGACGTTCCTGGGCCGGAGGACGTTCCGGGGGCGGAGGACGTTTCCGAGCCGGTGGGCGGGCCGGAGCCCGGGCCTTCGGCGGACTCGGGTCCGCTACCCCTGGGAGTCGCCCGTACGCGCACGGGACACGCCGAGGTCGACGCCCGGCTCGAGCGGCTGGCCGACGCCGACCAGCTGCCCACCGAGGGGCACATCGAGGTGTACGAGGATGTGCATCGGGGACTGCGTGACGAGCTGACCGCACTCGACGCGCGGCCGGGACCGCCGCCTCCCACCCACCATCCCTGATCGAGGCCTACCGGGCCGCCGGTTTCCCCGCCTCACGACAGGAGCTGAACCCCACGTGGCACGACGCCGACTCGACGCGGAGCTGGTGCGCCGCAAGCTGGCCCGTTCGCGGGAGCACGCGAGCCAGCTGATCTCCGCGGGCCGGGTGACCGTCGGTGGCGCCACCGCCAGCAAGCCCGCCACCCAGGTGGAGACCAGCGCGGCCGTCGTCGTCACGCAGGACGACAGCGACCCGGACTACGTCTCCCGCGGCGGACACAAGCTCGCGGGGGCGCTGGCCGCTTTCGTCCCGCTCGGGCTGCAGGTCGAGGGCCGACGGGCGCTCGACGCCGGCGCGTCGACCGGTGGATTCACTGATGTGCTGCTGCGCGCCGGGGCCGGGCACGTCGTGGCCGTCGACGTCGGTTACGGCCAACTCGCGTGGCCGCTGCAGAACGATGAACGCGTGACCGTCAAGGACCGTACCAACGTCCGCGAGTTGACGCTGGAGCTGATCGACGGGAAGCCGGTGGACCTGGTGGTGGGCGATCTCTCCTTCATCCCCCTCGGCCTGGTGCTGCCCGCGCTCGTCAGCTGCGCCACGCCCGACGCCGACCTGGTGCTGATGGTCAAGCCACAGTTCGAGGTGGGGAAGGAACGGCTCGGCAGCGGCGGCGTCGTCCGCAGCCCGGAGCTGCGGGCCGAGGCTGTACGGGCGGTGGCCGGACAGGCGGCGGGTCTGGGGCTCGGCGTTCTGGGGGTCACGGCGAGTCCGTTGCCGGGACCGTCCGGCAACGTCGAGTACTTTCTTTGGCTGCGCGCCGGGGCACCCGCACTCGACCCGGCGGAAGTTGACCGTGCAGTGGCGGAGGGGCCGCGTTGACGACGACAGCACGCACTGTGTTCCTGCTCGCCCACACCGGCCGGCCGGCCGCCGTGCGCAGCGCCGAACTGGTCGTACAGGGGCTGCTCCGCAGCGGCCTCGGCGTACGGGTGTTGGGGCGGGAGGCGGCGGACCTTCCGCTGCCGTCGGCGGTGGAACTCGTCGACGCCTCGCAGGACGTGCTGAACGGCTGTGAACTGCTGGTGGTGCTCGGCGGGGACGGCACCCTGCTGCGCGGCGCCGAGCTCGCGCGGGCCTCCGGGGTACCGATGCTCGGCGTCAACCTCGGCCGCATCGGCTTCCTCGCCGAGGCCGAGCGCGATGACCTCGACAAGGTGGTCGAGCGAGTCGTCACGCGCAGTTATCAGGTCGAGGAGCGGATGACCATCGACGTCCAGGTGCGCACCAACGGGCAGATCGTGCACCAGGACTGGGCGCTCAACGAGGCGTCGGTGGAGAAGGCCGCGCGGGAGCGGCTGCTGGAGGTCGTGACGGAGGTCGACGGCCGGCCGGTCTCGCGCTTCGGCTGCGACGGTGTCGTCTGCGCCACCCCCACCGGCTCGACGGCATACGCGTTCTCGGCGGGCGGCCCCGTGGTGTGGCCGGAGGTCGAGGCGCTGCTCATGGTTCCGATCAGCGCCCATGCGCTCTTCGCGAAGCCGTTGATCACGGCGCCCGACTCGGTGCTCGCGGTCGAGGTGCAGCCGCAGACCCAACACGGTGTGCTGTGGTGCGACGGGCGCCGGACGGTGGAACTCCCGGCGGGCGCGCGGGTGGAGGTGCGGCGCGGAGCCGTGCCCGTACGGCTGGCGCGGCTGCACCACGCGTCCTTCACGGACCGGCTCGTGGCCAAGTTCGCCCTCCCGGTGGCGGGCTGGCGGGGCGCCCCCCACTGATCGCGCCGGGGTTCCCTTCTCTTGGGTCTCCTAGGGGAGGCGGGTCTCTTGGGCCTCGGGAGGCCGGCCCGGGCGAGCCACCGTCAGCCACGGCTGTTCCCGGCCGGGCGCAGTGCGGACGGCAACAGCGACGCCGCCGCGCAGAGCCCGCCGACGGCGATCCAGACCAGGTCGTACGAGCCGGCGGCGTCCCGCGCGACGCCGCCGACGAACGCGACCAGACCGGCGCCCGCCTGGTGCGCGGCATTGACCCAGCCGAAGACGATGGCGCTCTGCTCGCCGTAGAACTCCTGGCAGAGCGCGATCGTCGGCGGCACGGTGGCCACGTCCAGCAGACCGAAGAAGGCGATGAAGAAGATCAGCGGTGCGTGGACGTCCGGCGCCAGCAGCAGCGGCAGGAACATGAGGGACAGCCCGCGCAGCGCGTAGTACAGGGCGAGCAGCCGCCGGGCGTCGAAGCGGTCCGTGAGCCATCCCGAGCCGATGGTGCCAGCCACATTGAATACGCCGATCATGGCGAGCAGGGACGCGGCGACCGTGATGGGCATGCCGTGGTCGTGGGCCGCGGGGGCGAAGTGGGTCCACATGACCCCGTTCGTGGAGGCGCCGCAGACGGCGAAGGTGGCGGCCAGCAGCCAGAACGGGCCGGTCCGCGCGGCGCCGCGCAGTTCGCGCAGGGTGCGCCGGGCGGCTCCTGGCACCGGGGCGGGCTTCGGCCCGTGGTCTTCAGCCGGACCACCCGGGGAGCCACCACCGGAGCCCGGGTCCCTGGCCCCGTAGGGCTTCAGTCCGACGTCCGAAGGGGCCTCGCGGAGGAGCAGCACGACGAGCGGCACGACGGCCAGCGCGAGCAGCGCGGGCGTCAGTGCGGCAGGGCGCCAGGTGAAGCGGTCGATGATCGAGGGTCCGGTTCGTCATGAGGACGAGCTTGCGACCGCTGATTCGGCTGGACGAGTGGCCAGATGGCCATCATGTGAAAGAATCGTGCCATGGTCGCCTTCGTGCACACGGGCCGGCACCGGGTCGCCGTTCTCGTCCGCCACGGCGTGCTGCCGATGGAGTTGGGCATCGTCCACCAGCTGTTCAAGCACGCCGAATCGGCCGACGGTGAGCCGCTGTACGAGGTGGTGAGCTGCGCGCTCGTCCCCGGTGAAGTCCGCACGGACGCCGACTTCACCCTGAATGCGGCTCATGGTCCAGATGTGTTGGGCGAGGCCGACACCGTGATCGTTCCCGCCTCCCATGAGGAGGACGGGAGCGGGTCCGATGGCCGGCTGCCGGCGCCGACCGCCGACGCCTTCGCCCGGATCCGTCCCGGCACCCGGATCGCCTCGATCTGTACGGGTGCCTTCGTGCTGGCGGCCGCCGGGCTGCTCGACGGCCGCCGGGCGACGACGCATTGGAAGTCGGCCGAGCACCTGCGTCGCCTTCATCCGGCCGTCGATGTCGACCCGGACGTTCTCTACACCGACGACGGGGACGTGCTCACCTCGGCGGGGGAGGCCGCCGGTATCGACTTGTGCCTGCATATGATCCGGAGCGATCACGGCGCGGCGATCGCGAACGCGGTGGCGCGCAGGACCGTGGTCCCGCCGCATCGCGACGGCGGACAGGCCCAGTTCATCCCGCGGCCCGTCCCCGAGCCGCGGATCTCCTCGACGGGTGCGGCCCGGGCGTGGGCACTGCTCCATCTCGACCGGCCGCTCACCCTGCGCGAGCTGGCCGGGCAGGAGTCGATGAGCATCCGGACGTTCTCCCGCCGGTTCCGGGAAGAGGTTGGCCTCACCCCCGTGCAGTGGCTGACCCAGCAGCGCATCGAACGGGCCCGGCAGCTGCTGGAGGAGACCGACCTTCCGGTCGACCGCGTCGCGGCGGACGCGGGCTTCGGCACGGCGGCCTCGTTGCGCCAGCATCTGCAGTCGGCGCTGGGCGTTTCGCCGAGCGCGTACCGCAGTACGTTCCGCGGCCCGACGGATGCCACCGGGCCGCGGTCGCGGCCGAGTGGCCGTGATGTGCGGCGAACGCCGGGTTCCGGTTGACCGGAACCCGGCCCCGTCCCCGGCACCCGAATCCACCGCGGTGGGGGCACCTCCCTGGGGGTACCACCCAGCGTTAGCTGGGGGAGGTAGCTGGGGGAGGCCCCGCGGCGAGCGGCGCGTGCCCTCAGGAGTGACCTCGCGGCCATCTCCAAGGGGAGCCCGTCGCGCACCGCCCTCGGAACCTCGTAAGGTCGTGTCCGTGTTGGAGGAGATGCGGATACGGTCACTCGGGGTCATCGACGACGCAGTCGTCGAGCTGTCGCCCGGCTTCACCGCGGTGACGGGAGAGACCGGCGCCGGCAAGACCATGGTTGTCACCAGCCTCGGTCTGCTGCTCGGCGGGCGCGCGGATCCCGCCCTGGTGCGGATCGGCTCCAAGTCGGCGGTCGTCGAAGGGCGGATCGCCGTCCCGGCCGGTGCCCCTGCCGCGCTGCGCGCCGAGGAGGCGGGCGCCGAACTGGAGGACGGGGCTCTGCTCATCAGCCGGACGATCTCCGCCGAGGGACGCTCCCGGGCTCACCTGGGCGGGCGGTCCGTGCCCGTCGGGCTGCTCGGCGAACTCGCCGACGACCTCGTCGCCGTGCACGGGCAGACCGACCAGCAGGGGCTGCTCCGGCCCGCCCGGCAGCGCCAGGCCCTCGACCGGTACGCGGGCGACGCCGTGGCAGCGCCGCTGGCGAAGTACGAGGCCGCGTACGGGCGGTTGCGGGCGGTCACTGCCGAGCTGGACGAGCTGACGACGCGCGCGCGAGAGCGTGCGCAAGAGGCCGATCTGCTGCGGTTCGGCCTTGATGAGATCGCCGCCGCCGAGCCGCGGCCGGGCGAGGACGCCGAACTCGCCGCGGAGGCGGAAAGACTGGGGCACGCCGAAGCCTTGGCCTCGGCGGCGAGCACCGGACACCGAGGGCTCGCGGGGGATCCGGAGGACCCGGAGGGGGTCGATGCGGCCACGCTGGTGGCGGGAGCGCACCGGGCGCTGGAAGCCGTACGGTCCCATGACCCCGCGCTGGCGGCGCTGGCCGACCGGATCGGCGAGATCGGCATCCTGCTGTCGGACGTGGCGGGGGAGTTGGCGGGCTACGCCGACGACCTCGACGCCGATCCGCTGCGGCTGGCGGCCGTGGAGGAACGGCGAGCGGCGCTGGCCCACCTGACGCGCAAGTACGGCGAGGACATCGCGGGAGTGCTGGACTGGGCCGAGCGGAGCGCCGGCCGGCTCACCGAACTCGAAGGGGACGACGACCGGATCGGCGAGTTGACGGCCGAGCGGGACGCACTGCGCGGAGAGCTGTCGGAGCTGGCGCAGATCCTGACCGATGCGCGGAGCGAGGCGGCGAAGCGATTCGCCGACGCGGTGACGGCGGAGCTGGCCGAGCTGGCGATGCCGCACGCGCGCGTGAGCTTCGACGTTCGGCAGACGGCGGATCCGGACGGGATCGAGGTCGGTGGGCGCGCTGTCGCTTTCGGCGCGACCGGAGTCGACGAGGTCGAGCTGCTGCTCGCACCGCATCCGGGGGCACCGCCGCGGCCGATCGCGAAGGGGGCGTCGGGTGGTGAGCTGTCCCGCGTGATGCTGGCCGTCGAGGTCGTCTTCGCGGGATCGGACCCGGTGCCCACGTATCTCTTCGACGAGGTGGACGCGGGCGTCGGAGGCAAGGCGGCGGTCGAGGTCGGGCGGCGGCTGGCGCGGCTGGCGAAGTCGGCGCAGGTGGTGGTCGTGACACATCTGCCGCAGGTGGCCGCCTTTGCGGACCGGCATCTTGTGGTGGAGAAGACGCATGAGGGGTCCGTGACGCGGAGCGGGGTCCTGGCGATGGAGGGCGAGGACCGGGTGCGGGAGCTGTCGCGGATGCTGGCGGGGCAGGAGGACTCCGAACTGGCCCGGGCGCATGCGGAGGAGTTGCTGGAGGCGGCGAGGGTCTCCGCTCGCCGCGGTGGCCGCCCCGCGTAGGGCCGCTCGCGCCGCGGTGGGTCGGCCTCCGGTCAGGGTGTCTCCCATCCACCCACCCCTACGACCCCGTCCCCTCCCGCCGGTGACCACGTGCCGGTCTTGGCCGCGCATGCTGGGGTCATCTGTGGGGTTGATTCGCTGAGTCCGACGTTGTGTGGGCCGCCCCGCTCGGGGGTTGAGGGTTCGGCCGGTGGCTGCGTGGGTGGGGGATGAGTCCCCCATGCCAGGGGGCGTTGGGGCCGTGGAGGCCGCGGGAAGCGCGGCCGACCGGCGCGTTAGGGTGGCGGCGGTCGACGGTGAGGGGAGTAAGGCGATGGGGGACAGCAGGGCGCGGGGAGCGGTGTCGGCCCTGTTCGCCGCGGCGGGGGCGGCCCGGGCCGTGTACGACGGAGTGCGTCGGACGTCGCCCGGCGGAACCGCGTTGTGGGAGCGCCGGAACCACTCCGGCCGGGTCGTTCAGCTCTGCGCCGGACCGGCCGTGACCGTCGGCACCGCGCTCGCCGTCGCATGCGCCCCCGCGCTGCCTGCCCGCACCCGGGCCGCCGGAGTGCTCGCCGTGCTGGCCGCCGGCGCCTGCGGGGCGTACGACGACGTGGTGGGCAGGGGCGACGGCCGGCGCGGCTTCCGGGCGCATCTGGACGCGCTGCGGAGCGGTGAGGTGACGACCGGGACCATCAAGCTCTTCGGGATCGGCGCGGCCGGGCTCGTCGCCGGAGCCCTGCTCAAGGAGCGACCTGCCGACAAGGTCCTCGCCGGTGCCGCCATCGCCGGCACCGCCCACGCCGTGAACCTCCTCGACGTACGCCCCGGCCGGGCCGCGAAGGCCGTGCTCGCCGTCGCCGTGCCCGGTCTCCTGCGCGGTGGTGCCGCCGGAGTGGTGTCAGCCGCGACGATGGGAGCCACGGCCGCGGTCCTCGGCGAGGACCTAGGCGAGCGCACCATGCTCGGCGACTGTGGCGCGCATGCGCTCGGTGCCGGACTCGGGGTGGCCGTCGCGGCGGCCGGTGGCCGAACCCGGTTGGTGCTGCACGCCACCGCCGTCGCCGCCGCGGCCGCCGTCGGGGAGGCCGCCGGCGACGGCGCGGTCTGGCGGGAGCTCGCCGTGCTGCGCGCGTGGGACACCCTGGGCCGCCGGCCGGAACCGGCCGGCGTGTTCTCCCGCGGGGCCACCCCCGTACGGCCCGGGGTCGTGAAACGGCCGTAGCCCGGTCGGGTGACGGCGGTCAGCACACGGGCGGGCGTGGCACGGCGAGCGTGGGCCGGCGATTCCCGGGCGGTGGACGGGACTGGCATTCTGGGTGCGCGCCACCGCACGTCCGACGCCCGATCAGGAGCTCCACCCGCGTGAGCAGTACACCGGTCCCGCCGCAGGGGCAGTCGACGTTGCACGCCGTCCAGGTGGTGGGGCGCGGCAGTTCGGGCAGTGGCGCGCACGTCCGGTCGTTGACGGCCGGGCTCGTCGCCCGGGGCGTACACGTGACCGTGTGCGCCCCGTACGCCGCTGAGCACGCCTACGACTTCACCGGCGCCGGTGCGTGCTTCGCACCAGCCGCGGCACGGACGGATCCCGCTGCCGTGGCGGCGCTGCGGACGGCGTGCGCGGGAGCGGACCTCGTCCACGCGCACGGGCTGCGTGCCGCGGTACGGGCTTCCCTGGCGCTGGGCGGACGCCGTACGCCACTGGTCGTCACCTGGCACACCCGGGCGCACGCCGAGGGCGCGCGGGCTCATCTGGTGCGCCTCATGGAACGCCGGGCGGCCCGGGCCGCCGCCGTCGTGCTCGGTACGTCCTCCGAACTGGTGGACCGCGCCCGTCGTCGAGGGGCGCGCGATGCCAGGTTCGCGCCGGTCGCGGTACCCGCCCCCGGGCCGCGGCCGATCGTCGTCATCGACGACCAGGACGATGGTTCGCGCGACAAACTGCGCGTCGAACTGGGAGCCGCGGACCGGCCCTTGCTGCTCACCGTCGGCAGGCTGGAAGCGTCGCAGGGGCATGCGACGCTGCTCGACGCGGCACGTGCCTGGCGCTCCCTGGAGCCCCCGCCGCTGCTCGCCATCGCGGGCGAGGGGCCCGAACGGGCCGCACTCCAGCAGCGCATCGACGCCGAGGATCTGCCGGTGCGGCTGCTCGGCCGCCGCAAGGACGTGCCGGTCCTGCTCACTGCGGCCGATGTCGCGGTCCTCCCGAGCCGTTGGGAGTCCCGCGCCCTCTTCGCCCAGGAGGCCCTGCGTACCGGCGTGCCGCTGGTCGCCACCGCCGTCGGCGGTGTCCCGGAACTCGTCGGCGACGCCGCGGAACTGGTTCCGTACGGGGATGCGGCGGCTCTTGCGGACGCGGTCCACGGACTGCTCGGCGACTCCGGGCGGCGGCTCCGGCTCGCGGCGGAGGGGCGGGCGCAGGCCGCGACCTGGCCGACCGAGGACGACACGGTGGCCCAAGTTCTGAGCGTCTACGACGAGTTCACCGAGCGCTGACGTCAGAGCGTGTGACGTCGCGCCTGGAGCGCGAGATTCAAGGTCAGGACCACCTGGGGATCGTCGAGGTCCGTGGCGAGGAGCTGGGAGATGCGGGCCAGCCGGTCGTAGAGCGTCTGGCGGTTGAGATGCAGCTCCCGCGCCGTCTCCGCCTTGCGGCCCGCGTGCGCCAAGTACGCCTCCAGCGTCGGGAGGAGCAGCGGTCGCGCCGAACGGTCGTGGGCGAGCAGCGGGCCGATCGCGCGGTCCACGAAGGCCGCGAGATCGGGATGCTCCCGAAGGCGCCACAGCAGGAGGTCGATGTCCAGCCGCCGCGCGTCGTGCCACGGCCGCTGCGGCAGCCCCTGGGCCGCGGCAGCCGCCTCCGCCGCGTGCCGCAGGCCCGGACCTGCGCTCGTCCAGTCCCCGGCGACGCCGACGACCACCGCGGGCGGCGGTGCCCCGGCGCGTTCGAGACCGGCCCGCTCGACACCTGCCCGCAGCGCGGCGGCGACCCGGTCGGCCGCGGCCGACCGCTCCGACTCCGAGCGCAGGCCGACCAGCAGCGGAACGCGGCCCTCCACCGGCCGCACGCCCAGCAGCACCGGCAAGCCGATCGTCGTCGTCTCCTCCTGGACCGCGCGGACCAGCACCGCCCAGTCGCCCGGCGGGATCAGTTCGGCGGGGAGCCGCATGACCACCGGCAGCAGCAGTTCGCCGACCGGACGGAAGCCCAGTACGCGGGCCTGTGCGGGGGCGTCCTCCGGCGCGGTCCGGCCTTCGGCGAGGTCGGTGAGGAAGTCGCCGCGGCCGCGGGCCGCCAGTTCCTCCTCCTGGCGGGCCTGCATGAGGACCACGGCGAGCAGCCCGGCCGTACGCTCCGCGGCTATCCGGTGAACCGGCGCGAGGGTGCCGTCGACCGGCAGGATCACCAAGCGGGCCCGTACCGAGCCGGGGCCCGGCCCGCCGCCGGGAATGTCCACGGTCACACCGGTCGCCGGCGGCTCGGAGCCCCGTCCGGAGCGCTGGCGGCGCAGACCGTCCCACACCTGTACCGGGTCCGCGGCATCGCTCCGCCCGGCCGCGTACAGCAACTGCCCGTCAGGGGTTTCCAGGAAGACCGGATTGCCCGCGAAGTCCGCCAGCAGTCGCAGCACATCCGGCGCTCCGCCGCCCCGCAGCAGCAGATCGGTGCAGCGCCGGTGGACCTCCTCCGCGCTGCGGAGCATCGCGTAGTGGCCGTTGACGATCTCGGTGTGGATCTCCTCCGTGACGGTCACGAAGGGCACCTGGCGGTGCAGCTGTACGAGCGGGAGACCGCAGGAGCGCGCCGCGTCCAGGAGCGGAGCGGGCAGCTCCGTGAACCGGCCGCCCAGCTCCACGACGAGCGCCGCGATGCCGCGGTCGGCGAGCCTGCGGACGAAGCCGCGCTGCTCGGCCGGGCGGGTGCCGAGTCCGAGGCCGGTGGTGAGCAGCAGTTCCCCGCCCTTGAGGAGGGAAGCGATATCGGGCACCTCGCCCGCGTGCACCCAGCGAACCGGCCGGTCCAGGTGCTCCTCCGACGCGACGACCTCCGGGAGTCCGCGGCGGAGCGCGGGCAGCTCGAGCGCCCTCCGCACGGTGATCCCGGCCTGCGTTTCCATGACGCGGACGCTACCGCGCGCGCCTGTGACGTGCACGGCTCCCCCTCCCGGGGGGCCGGCCCCGGACCCCGCCCTCCGTACGGGCCGGGCGCCGCAGCCGGTTTGTGGGCAATCGTTCCGCGGGGCTGGGGGCACCTCCCTGGGGGCACCCCCAGCGTTAGCTGGGGGAGGTAGCTGGGGGAGGGTGGGCCAAACTGGCCACCGGGCCGTAGGCGCCCACGAGACCGCAACCCCGCAGAGCGCGAAGGCGCTGTCGGCCTGCGGCGGGAGCGGACCGCGCCGCTGGCGCAGGGGTTAGGTGGAGGCGCGGACGACCAGGCGGGCCGGCGTGACGACCGGGGCGAGCGGCGCGTCGTCCGCCTCCGGCGGGGCCGCGCCGAGGCGGCGCAGCAGGAGGGAGGCCATCATGCGGCCCATCTCCTCCACGTCCTGGTGGACCGTGGTGAGCGGCGGGTCCGCCCAGGCGGCGGGCTCGAGGTCGTCATAGCCGACGACGGAGACATCCTGCGGTACGCGCCGCCCGCGTGCCCGCAGGGCCCGGAGCGCACCCGACGCCATCAGATCGGAGCCCGCGAACACCGCGTCGAGGCCGGGGTCACGGTCGAGGAGTTCGGTCATGGCGCGCTCGCCGCCCTCCACGGTGAAGTCGCCGAGGGCCACGAGCGCGGGGTCGGGCTCGGGGACGCCGAGCGCGTCGCGGTAGCCGTCGAGGCGGTCGAGCGAGGAGGTCTGGTCGAGCGGACCGGTGATGACGGCGATGCGCCGCCGGTCGCGCTCGAGCAGGTGCGCCACGGCCTGCCGGGCCCCGCCCCGGTTGTCGGTGTCGACGTAGAGCAGGTCGGGGTCGCGGTCGGCGTCGGCCCAGCCGGGCCGCCCGCCGAAGACGGTGGGCAGACGGGAGGCGGCGACCATCGACGGCAGCGGGTCGTCGCGGTGCAGCGAGAACATCAGCGCCCCGTCGACATGCCCGCCGGAGAGATAGCGGCCGATGCGCTCGTAGTCCTTCGGATTCTCCACGAGCATCAGCAGCAGCTGGGTATCGCTGGCCGACAGTTCGCGGCTGATGCCGCGCAGCTGCTGGGCGAAGAAGGGGTCGGAGAAGACTCGCCGCTCCGGCTCCGCGATGACGACGGCGACGGCGCCCGTGCGCCGGGTCACCAGGGTGCGGGCCGCGCTGTTCGGGACATATCCGAGGTCGGCGACGGCTTGCTGCACCTTTTTCCGCACCGACGCACGGACGCCCGCGCTGCCGTTGACCACGCGCGACACAGTGGCACGGGAGACCCCGGCGTGCGCGGCGACGGCTTCCAGCGTGGGACGGGGAACGGACACGTCCAACTCCTTTTCTTTCACAGAGGGCTTGACGCTACCTCCTGTGGTGGGCAATCTGCTGGGTCACAGCTATGAGAGCGCTCCCATCATGCTCTCTCCCCCCAGGGACCCGCACCACAGTCCCTCTCCTCACCCCCCACCTTGAAGAGGAGCGAGTGAACCATGAGCACGAATCACCGGGCCAGCCCCGTGATCAGCCGCCGCAAGGCCCTCGGACTCGCGGCGGGTGCCGCGGCCGGCATCGGAGCCGCTTTGGCGGTCGGTTCGGCGCGGGCCTCACAGCCTGCGGCGGGTCTGCCGCTCACCCTCTCCAACAAGACCGGTGAGTACGCCAACTCATCGATATGGCTCTACATCGTCGGCAACGACGGCAAGCGGCAGGTCCGAGTCACGCCCGAGGGCGAGCTCAAGCCGGTGACGCTCTCGGACAACGGCTCCGACGGCTTCACCGACTACGCCATCCCGCTCTCCGGCAGCGGTGACACCACGCTGACCCTGCCCTTCCTGTCCGGCCGGATCTACACCGCGCTCGGGAAGAAGCTGAAGTTCAAGGCCGTCGAGGACGGGAACGGCAACGCCGCCCTGGCGTATCCGGCAGGCTGGGTGGAGTCGGACCCCAACTACGAGGTCCTGCACGACTGCGCGGAGTTCACGTACAACGACCGCGGCATGTTCTGCAACACGACCATGGTGGACATGTTCAGCGTCCCCATGGCCATCCACCTCACCGGGGCGAAGGACCAGACGACCGGCACCCTGCGCGACGGCGCCCGCGCCAAGATCTTCTCCGACATCGCGGACCAGGACGCGTTCTCCCGGCTGGTCGTCGACGACCGCCGGGTGATCGCCCCCGGCCACGGCATGGCCGCCGGACGCTTCTCGAAGGACTACCTTGCGCCCTACATCGACGAGGTGTGGCGCACCTACGAGAGCAAGGACCTGGTCGTCACCACCAACGCGGGCAAGTTCACCGGCCGGGTCAGCGGCGGGAAGCTGTCCTTCACCGGCCCGGGTTCGGTGTCCTTCGACAAGCCGTCCACCCGTGACGTCCTCTTCTGCGACGGTGCCCTGGCCGCGCCGAACGACGAGATCACCGGCCCGGTCGCCGCGATCCTCGGCGCCGCACTCAACCGCGGCACCCTGCACGACCAGGCCGCCCAGCCGACCACCGATCCCGCCGGGTTCTACCGGCCCAAGCTCACCAACCACTACGCGAAGACCATGCACGCGCACTCGGAGGACGGCAGGGCCTACGGCTTCGCCTTCGACGACGTCGCGGGCTTCGCGTCGTACATCGAGGACGGGGCCCCGAAGCGGCTCACGCTCACGCTGACGCCGTTCTGAGCCCGGCCCGCTATCCCCCGTACGCTCCCGAGGCGGTCAGCCGCAGTGCCGTGTCGATCAGCGGCACGTGGCTGAACGCCTGCGGGAAGTTGCCGACCTGGCGCTGCAGCCGCGGGTCCCACTCCTCGGCCAGCAGCCCCAGGTCGTTCCGCACCGACAGCAGCTTCTCGAAGAGCCGCCGCGCCTCGTCGACCCGCCCGATCATCGCCAGGTCGTCCGCCAGCCAGAACGAGCACGCCAGGAATGCCCCCTCGTCCCCGGTCAGCCCGTCCACGCCGGGCTTGCTGCCCGACGTCGAGTAGCGCATGACGAAGCCCTCCTCGGTGCCCAGCTCCCGCTGGATGGCCTCGATCGTGCCGATCACCCGCTTGTCGTCCGGCGGCAGAAAGCCCATCTGCGGGATCAGCAGCAGCGAGGCGTCCAGCTCTTTCGAGCCGTAGTACTGGGTGAAGGTGTTGCGCTCCTTGTCGTAACCCTTCTCGCAGACCGCGCGGTGAATTTCGTCACGCAGGTCGCGCCACCGCTCCAGTGGCCCGTCCACATCGCCCGACTCGATCAGCTTCACCGTCCGGTCCACCGCGACCCACGCCATGACCTTGGAGTGCACGAAGTGGCGGCGCGGACCGCGGACCTCCCAGATGCCCTCGTCCGGCTCGTCCCAGTGGTTCTCCAGGTAGCCGATCAGCTTCAGCTGCAGCAGGGAGGCGTAGTCGTTGCGCGCCAGACCCGTCATATGGCCCAGGTGCAGGGCCTCGGTGACCTCGCCGTACACGTCGAGCTGCAGTTGTCCCGCCGCGCCGTTGCCGACCCGGACCGGGTTCGAGCCCTCGTAGCCCGGGAGCCAGTGCAGTTCGGTCTCGCCCAGCTCCCGCTCACCGGCGATCCCGTACATGATCTGCAGGTTCTCCGGATCACCGGCGACCGCCCGGAGCAGCCACTCGCGCCAGGCGCGTGCCTCTTCCCGGTATCCCGTGCGCAGCAGGGACGACAGGGTGATCGCCGCATCGCGCAGCCAGGTGAAGCGGTAGTCCCAGTTCCGGACGCCGCCGATCTCCTCCGGCAGCGACGTGGTGGGCGCCGCGACGATGCCGCCGGTCGGGCCGTACGTCAGCGCCTTCAGCGTGATCAGGGAGCGCACCACCGCGTCCCGGTACGGGCCGTGGTAGGTGCACTGCTCGACCCACTCCCGCCAGAAGTCCTCGGTCGCCTCCAGCGAGGTCTCCGGCTCCGGCAGCGGCGGCGGCTGCTTGTGCGAGGGCTGCCAGCTGATGGTGAAGGCGATTCGCTCGCCCGGGGAGATGGTGAAGTCCGCGTAAGTGGTCAGGTCCTCGCCGCGGGTCTCGACCTCGGTGTCGAACCAGACCGAGTCGGGTCCGGCGACCGCGACCGTGCGCCCCTCCAGCTGCTGCACCCACGGCACCACCCAGCCGTACGAGAAACGCATCCGCAGCGCCGACCGCATGGGGACGCGGCCGCTCACGCCCTCCACGATCCGGATCAGCTGCGGGGCCCCGTCGCGCGGCGGCATGAAGTCGATCACGCGCACCGTGCCGCGCGGGGTGTCCCACTCCGACTCCAGCACCAGCGAGTCGTCCCGGTACCGGCGCCGATCTGCGGAGGGCGCCTCGGTGCCCTCCCGGCCGGGGAGGGGGGCCGGCCCCAGCCGCCAGAAGCCGTTCTCGTCGGTGCCGAGCAGTCCCGCGAAGATGGAGTGCGAGTCGAAGCGCGGAAGACACAGCCAGTCCGCCGTGCCGTCACGGCAGATGAGGGCAGCGGTCTGCATATCTCCGACGAGTGCGTAATCCTCGATACGCCCGGCCACGTGCATCTCCAGTCGAACGGCCTCGGTCGCCCCAGCAGGGCGTCCTTCGGTCATGGGAACTTTGACGAGCTCTTGTTCCGGGGGGAGGGCGGGGTGGTGCCGTGCCGGGCGTGCTCGCTGATGTGTCCGAGCAGGATACGACGCCCCCCGGTGATCCGCGCGCCCCTCTTCGCAAGGCGTCTGATCCGGATGAGCGAGCTCCTGGTGAGGACCGTTCGGGCCCCCTTCCACACCCGAAGCCGGGCTCGGGTCCCCGCCCACGCCGGCTGCGGTGGGCGGTGTGTGGCCTGAAGCGGTCTCGCCCCGTCGCTGATACCCTGGTAGCCCGTGGACCGGTGGGCCCCACCCGAGGTGAAGGCTCCCCCGAACCGCAGCGACGGCATCCCCTCGGAACCATCTTGAACCAGGGTAAGGCCGACCCGCAGACGACCTCGCGACCACGGGAGCCCCCTCTTGGCACTGCCGCCCAAATCCATGACGACCAGGCACCTCTTCGTCACCGGGGGTGTCGCCTCCTCGCTCGGCAAGGGGCTCACGGCCTCCAGCCTGGGCGCGCTGCTCAAGGCCCGTGGGCTGCGGGTCACGATGCAGAAGCTGGACCCGTACCTCAATGTCGATCCTGGCACGATGAACCCGTTCCAGCACGGTGAGGTGTTCGTCACAAACGACGGCGCCGAGACGGATCTGGACATCGGCCACTACGAGCGCTTCCTCGACGTCGACCTGGACGGCTCGGCCAACGTCACGACGGGGCAGATCTACTCGACGGTGATCGCCAAGGAGCGGCGCGGTGAGTACCTGGGCGACACGGTGCAGGTCATCCCGCACATCACCAACGAGATCAAGCACCGCATCCGCCGCATGGCCACCGACGACGTGGACGTCGTCATCACCGAGGTCGGCGGCACGGTCGGCGACATCGAGTCGCTGCCGTTCCTCGAGGCCGTACGCCAGGTCCGGCACGAGGTCGGCCGGGACAACGTCTTCTTCGTCCACGTCTCCCTGCTCCCGTACATCGGCCCGTCGGGCGAGCTGAAGACCAAGCCGACCCAGCACTCGGTGGCGGCGCTGCGCAACATCGGTATCCAGCCGGACGCGATCGTGCTGCGTGCCGACCGCGAGGTCCCGCAGTCCATCAAGCGCAAGATCTCGCTCATGTGCGACGTCGACGAGTCCGCGGTGGTCGCCGCCATCGACGCCAAGTCGATCTACGACATCCCGAAGGTGCTGCATGGCGAGGGCCTGGACGCGTACGTGGTCCGGCGGCTCGACCTGCCGTTCCGGGATGTCGACTGGACCCAGTGGGACGACCTGCTCCGGCGGGTCCACCAGCCCGAGCACGAGGTCACGGTCGGTCTGGTCGGCAAGTACATCGACCTGCCCGACGCCTATCTCTCGGTCACCGAGGCGCTGCGCGCGGGCGGCTTCGCCAACAACGCCCGCGTGAAGATCAAGTGGGTGGTCTCGGACGACTGCAAGACCGCGGCGGGGGCCGAGCGGCAGCTCGCCGACGTCGACGCGATCTGCGTCCCCGGCGGCTTCGGCGAGCGGGGTGTCGACGGCAAAGTTTCGGCCATCACCTACGCCCGAGAGAACAAGATCCCGCTGCTGGGTCTGTGCCTCGGTCTGCAGTGCATCGTCATCGAGGCCGCGCGCAACCTCGCGGGCATCGAGGACGCCAACTCCACCGAGTTCGAACCGGCCACCGGCCACCCGGTGATCTCCACCATGGCCGAGCAGCTCGACATCGTCGCCGGCGAGGGCGACATGGGCGGCACCATGCGGCTCGGCATGTATCCCGCCAAGCTGGCGGAGGGCTCCATCGTCCGCGAGGTCTACGGCGACCAGCCGTACGTCGAGGAGCGCCACCGGCACCGCTACGAGGTCAACAACTCCTACCGCGGCGAGCTCGAGAAGACCGGCCTGATCTTCTCCGGCACCTCGCCGGACAACAAGCTGGTCGAGTACGTCGAATACCCGCGTGATGTGCATCCCTATCTGGTCGCCACCCAGGCGCACCCGGAGCTGCGCTCCCGCCCGACCCGCCCCCACCCGCTCTTCGCGGGCCTGGTGAAGGCGGCCGTCGCGCGACGGCAGGGTGCGCGCCGCACAGGCGTTCAGGCCTGACCGATACGGTTGGCCTGGGTGCGGGCGGCAGACGGCCCGCACTCAGGCACCATCGTTTCCGCGGAGGTCTCCCACCCATGGGCGAGCACCACGAGCCCCGGCACCTGCACGACTCCCTCGAGGAGTGGCAGGTCGTCGACAGCTCCACCCCGTTCACCGGCAACAAGACCGGCGTCCGCACGGACCGGGTCGTCATGCCGGACGGCTCCGTCGTCACCCGCGACTACCAGACCCACCCCGGCTCGGTCGCGGTCCTCGCCCTGGACGACGACGACCGCGTCATCGTGCTCCGCCAGTACCGCCACCCCGTACGCCAGAAGCTCTGGGAGATCCCGGCCGGGCTCCTCGACGTGCCCGGCGAGAACCCGCTGCACGCCGCGCAGCGCGAGCTCTACGAGGAAGCCCATGTCAAGGCCGAGGACTGGCGGGTCCTGACCGACGTCTACACCACGCCGGGCGGCTGCGACGAGGCCGTACGGATCTTCCTCGCCCGCGATCTGTCCGCCGTCGAGGGCGAGCGCTTCGAGGTGTCCGAGGAGGAGGCCGACATGGAGCTCGCCCGGGTTCCGCTCCAGGACCTCGTACGGGGTGTTCTGGCGGGCGAGTTGCACAACAACTGCCTGGTGGTGGGGGTCCTCTCGGTCATCGCCGCGCGCGCCGGGGACGGCGTCGACGCCCTGCGCCCGGCCGGCGCCCCCTGGCCGGCCCGTCCCTTCGAGTCGTAGCCCCGGCAGAAGAAACGCCGCCGCGAGCGGTCGCCGGCGTGGTTCCCCTGGGCCCGGCCGGTGATCCGATGCGGTGATCTTCACCCCGTGCGACCGCCCTGCACGGCATGGCCCGTCGCATGGGGTGAACTACGCTCGGACCGTTCCCGTTCGCAGCCGCGGCGGGCTGGTGCGTAGGCGGACGGGAGCGTGCCCGTGACGGATCAGGCGGTGGACACCGGGGGGCGGGCGAGGCCGGGCCGGGCCGGGTCCCCTACCACCGCGCCTGCCCCCGCCACCGGCGGCCGCTTCTTCGGGCGGACTCGCGAGCTCACCGCGCTGCGCGAGGACATCGCCCGAACCGGCCTCGACACCCTCTCCGGTCGCAAGGGGGCCCGCGCCCGGGTGCTGCTCATCGCGGGCCGGCCCGGCTCGGGACGAACGGCGCTCGCCGAGGAGTTCGCCCGGCAGCTGGCGGGGGAGTACCCCGACGGTGTGCTGCTCGCCCGGCTCACCACTCCCGCGGGGCAGCGGGTGCCCACCGAGCGCACCGCCCGCGACCTGCTCGATGCGCTGGGCGTCACGGCTGCCCCAGGCGCCGGCGAGGACGAGCTCACCGAGGTTCTCCGGGATGCCCTCGCCGAGAGCCGGACCCTGCTGCTCCTCGATGACGCCGCGGATCCCGAGCAGGTCCACTCGCTGCTTCCCGACGCCCCGGACTGCCTGGTCCTCGCCACCTCGCAGGGCCCGCTGACCGGGGTGCCGGACGTACGGCCGTGCACCCTCGGCGGTCTCGACACCGGCGCCGCCGTCGAACTCCTCGCCCGTTACGCCGGCCGGACCCGGATCACTGTCGACCCGCGTGCCGCGGAGTCCCTCGTCGAGGAGTGCGGTGGCCAGCCGGCCGCCGTCGTACTCGTCGGCGGCTGGCTCGCGGCGCGCCCCAAGGCGTCGGTCGCCGATGTGGCGCAGCGCCTGCGCGCCCTGCCGGCAGCGGACGGCGGCCACACCCCGGGGGGCCGCCCGCTGGCGCGTGCCTTCCGCCTGGCGCACGAGTCGCTGCCGCAGCCCGCGGCCCGGGTGCTGCGGTTGCTGGTCCTCGCGCCCGCCGGTGTGGTCGACGCCCACATCGCCTCTGCGCTGGCCGGATGCTCGCTGACCGCCGCCCGGTCAACGCTCGACGGCTTGGCCGCCCATGGCCTGCTGCGCCCCCTCGACGCGCGCGGCGAGCGGACCGCGGCGCCCGCGGCGGAGCCTGCGGTGACCCGAGCAGCGGTGCAGCCCCCGCAGTACCGGGTGCCGGGCTGTCTGGCGCCGCTGCTGCGCACCGTGCTGGAGGCACAGGAGAAGCCCACCGAGATGCTGCTCGCCCGGGCCCGGATGCTGGAGCGGACCGTACGCCAGCTGCAGTCCTGCCGGGCGACCGCCGAACCCGCGGACTCTCCGGCCCGGAAGCGGCTGGCCGGACTCCCGCGGGCGCTGCGCTTCGCGTCTCCCGACGCCGCGTCGAGCTGGCTCGACTCGCGGCTTCCGATGCTGCTCGCCGCGGCGGAGGCGGGCGTCGAGGACGGTCAACTCGACACCCAGGCACGGCGGCTGATCTCCGCCCTCGCCCGGGCGCTGCTGGCCCACCGGGGCGAGGAGTCCGCCGCGCCCGAGCTCTATCCGTTGTACCGGCTCGCCCTCGGCGTCGCCGAGCGGCGAAGCCTGCGGACGGAGCAGGCCGCGGCGCTGCTCAACCTCGGCGACCTCGACGCCGCGGTGGGACGGACCGGCCAGGCGCTCGACCGCTACCGAGGTGCGCTGGAGGCCGCCCGTTCCGCGCGGGACCCGCTGCTCACCGGCCGCGCACTGGAGTCCCTCGGCGGGACGTACCAGGAGCTGCGCGACTGGCAGCGGGCCGCGGACTGGTACGGGCGGGCGCTGGCGCTGCGACTCGGACGCGGAGAGCTGGCCGAGGAGGCGCGGCTGTACGAGCGGCTGGGCGCCGTACACGGCCAGGCCGGGCGCTGGGGGGAGGCGCTGCGGAACTGGCGGGCCGCCGCCGCGGGCCACCGCAGGCTGCGCGACCGGCAGGGCTGCGCGCGGGCGCTGAGCGAGATGGCCAGGGTGCAGGAGTACGCGGGGCGGCCCGAGGAGTCGCTGCGCACCTGCGAGGAGGCCGTTTCCTGGGCTAGGAAGGCCGGGGACCGGCGGCTTCAGGCGGCGGTGCAGCTGCGGATGGCGGACACCCTCGACCGGCTCGGAGACCCGGCCGCCGCACGGCTGCAACGGGACGCCGTGGAGCGACTTCTCGGTGATACACCAGGCTCCACCTACGAAATCCGTAGTGGTTCCTCCGAAGGTTGATGCATTGAAAGGCTAGACAGCGCGACATCCTTCAATAGACTGGGCGCGCCACGGTTTGAATCGATGGCAGCCGGTATGCAGTCGCATGCTGGATTTATCCGCATTCCCAGAACCAGCAAGGACCGTGATCGACGTGAAGGTCGGCATCCCCCGCGAGGTCAAGAACAACGAGTTCCGCGTGGCCATCACCCCTGCCGGCGTGCTCGAACTCGTCCGCAACGGCCACCAGGTCTTCGTGGAGCAGGGCGCCGGCCTGGGCTCCTCCATCCCGGATGCGGAGTACGTCGCCGCCGGCGCGACCATCCTGCCCACCGCCGACGAGGTCTGGGCCACCGCCGACCTGCTGCTGAAGGTCAAGGAGCCGATCGCGGAGGAGTACCACCGGCTCCGCAAGGACCAGACGCTCTTCACCTACCTGCACCTCGCCGCCTCGCGCGCGTGCACGGACGCCCTGCTGGAGTCCGGCACCACCGCCATCGCGTACGAGACCGTGGAGACCGCGAACCACGCACTGCCGCTGCTCGCTCCGATGTCGGAGGTGGCGGGCCGGATCGCTCCGCAGGTCGGCGCGTACCACCTGATGCGCTCGGCCGGCGGGCGCGGCGTGCTGCCGGGCGGCGTCCCGGGTGTGCCCCCGGCCAGGGCCGTCGTCATCGGCGGCGGGGTCTCCGGCTGGAACGCCGCGCAGATCGCCATCGGGATGGGCTTCCGGGTCACGCTGCTCGACAAGGACATCAACAAGCTGCGGGAGGCCGACAAGGTCTTCGGTGCGAAGATCCAGACGATCGTCTCCAACGCCTTCGAGCTGGAGAAGGCCGTTCTCGACGCCGACCTCGTCATCGGCGCGGTGCTCATCCCGGGTGCCAAGGCGCCGAAGCTGGTCACCAACGAGCTCGTGTCCCGGATGAAGCCGGGAAGTGTGCTTGTCGACATTGCCATCGACCAGGGCGGGTGCTTCGAGGACTCCCGCCCCACGACGCACGCCGAGCCGACGTTCCGGGTCCACAACTCGGTCTTCTACTGCGTCGCCAACATGCCGGGCGCGGTGCCCAACACCTCCACGTATGCGCTCACCAACGCCACGCTGCCGTACATCGTGGAGCTGGCCAACCGCGGCTGGGTGGAGGCGCTGCGGCTCGACGCGTCCCTGGCCAGGGGGCTCAACACCCATGATGGGCAGGTCGTTTACGGACCGGTGGCCGAGGCGCACGGCCTGGCCTCCGTCGAGCTGAGCGCGCTCCTCGGCTGAGTATTCGGGGCGTCACCCCGAGAACGCGTCAACGCATGTCGTCAACATCGCCAACACCGCGTGTCCGGCCGGACCTTGTCCATCAGGGTCCGGCCGGACACGTCTCCGTCGTTTCCCGGCGCATTGTCAACTCGCCTTGAACGTAACCCTTTAACCCTTTCGCACACTCGTGAAACATCGGTGTTGCGGTCCTTGCACCCTTGACAGCAGGCTGTTCGGTTGCCGACACATCGTGCCGGGTCCGGTGGATTGTGTTGCTGTGAGGCGTCGACACGCCATAGAGTCGCCAACCGTCGGCATGGTGTCACGCTGACCTATCGATAAGTTTCCTGGTTACATCCAAGGAGGTAAGACGACTTGTGAATGAGTCGACATTTACTCCCGCGGGTGGTCAACCGGGGATGCCTGCGCGGGGCCAGAGTTCCTCGGGATTCGAGGCTGTCGGCTCCGTCGCTGTCCACACCTTCGCAGCCCGCCAGAGCATGACAGCCCACCAGAGCATGGACGGCCATCACGTGAACGCCATGGCCGGCGACCAGAGCGGTACAGACCCCGCCACCCGTATCGCCGACTACGACGACCTGCCCGAGGGGCACTTCTACGACCCCGACGCGGAGTACGAGCCCGACCCCGAGTACGCGGCCACGCTCGCCCCGGACGCCGCCCGCCAGCGCCGGGAGCGCATCGGCCCGACCGGCCGGCCGCTGCCGTACTTCCCGATCCCGGGTCCGCTGACCGACCACGGCCCCGCGAAGATCATCGCGATGTGCAACCAGAAGGGTGGGGTCGGGAAGACGACCTCCACCATCAACCTGGGTGCCGCGCTCGCGGAGTACGGGCGCCGGGTGCTGCTGGTCGACTTCGACCCGCAGGGCGCACTGTCCGTGGGGCTCGGAGTCAACCCGATGGAACTCGACCTGACGGTCTACAACCTCCTCATGGAGCGGGGCATGTCGGCCGACGAGGTGCTCCTCAAGACGGCCGTCCCGAACATGGACCTGCTGCCGAGCAATATCGATTTGTCGGCGGCGGAAGTCCAGTTGGTCAGCGAGGTCGCCCGGGAGTCCACGCTCCAGCGGGCGTTGAAGCCCCTCATGGCGGACTACGACTACATCGTCATCGACTGTCAGCCCTCGCTCGGCCTGCTCACCGTCAACGCGCTCACCGCGGCGCACAAGGTGATCGTGCCGCTGGAGTGCGAGTTCTTCGCGCTGCGCGGTGTCGCGCTGCTCACCGAGACGATCGAGAAAGTTCAGGAGCGGCTCAACCCCGAGCTGGAGCTCGACGGCATCCTCGCCACGATGTACGACTCCCGTACGGTGCACAGCCGCGAGGTCCTGGCGCGGGTCGTCGAGGCGTTCGACGATCACGTCTACCACACGGTGATCGGCCGTACCGTCCGCTTCCCCGAGACCACCGTCGCGGGCGAGCCGATCACGACGTACGCCTCCAACTCCGTCGGTGCCGCCGCTTATCGCCAGCTCGCCAGGGAGGTGCTCGCCCGGTGTCACGCCGAGTGAGTATCCCGGGCGCCGACGAACTGTTCCGCACCACGGGAGGGATGGCGCTCCAGGCGTCGTCTCCGGGGTCCACCAGACAGCACCCCAATGGAGAGACGCCGGCGGCCGCGCGCGTGCCCGGCCCTGCGGGCGAGTCCGACAGCTCGGCAGCGCACGCGGCGGGCACGCCGTCGGGCGGGGACGAGTCGGCCGCGGACGACACCGAGGGCGCGGATGGCGCCGAGCACAGCGGGCGGGTGAACGACGAGGACCAAGCGGCGGAGGTGCGGGCGCCGGCACAGGGCCGGCCCAAGGGCGGCCCGGCGAAGGACCGCCCGGGCGCCGCCGCGCAGCCGCCCGCTCCCCGGCAGGCGGTCGGCTCGACGCCGTCGGCGACGGCGGCCGGATCCGGGTCCGGGTCCGGCCAGACCCGGCGCCGCTCCCGTACGGCGGGCCGACGCCCCAGTGGCCGGGAACGCCACGACGAGAAGATCACCGTCTATGTCTCCGCAGAGGAGCTCATGGACCTCGAACACGCGCGGCTGGTGCTGCGCGGCGAGCACGGCCTCGCCGTGGACCGTGGCCGCATCGTCCGCGAGGCGGTCGCGGTGGTCCTGGCCGACCTGGAGTCCCGCGGCGACGCGAGCATCCTCGTCCGCCGCCTGCGCGGGCGCTGACCCGGGGCCCCGGGATCCCCCACGCCACGGACCGGGGGAGGTAACCTGCCGTACTCGCGGGCCGTGCTCTGGTGACCGGCCCGGCTCCCCGTCCGTGGCCTCCGGCCCGGAACCCTGCACCATGGACCGTGATGCCGACAGACGACGCCCCTGCGCCCCAGTCCCGCCGCCGCGCCTTGGGCCGGGGCCCCGGCACGACTCCGCTCGCTGCGGGGGCCGTTGCCGCGGAGGGTCCGGTGCCGCTTGCCGAGGACGACTTGTCGGGGCGGGATGGGCGGTCGGTTCCGGGTGATGAGCCTGCGGCGAGCCGCCAGTCTGCGGCCGTGGGGGATGCGCCCCTGCCGACTGCGGTCGAGCGCAACGACCCGGTTCCCGCCGCGCCCCCGCTCGCCGCGGAGGCGGATGCTGCGGGTTCGCCCGCGGGAGGGGAGAGCGGCGATGCGCCGCGTCACGGATCGGCTGGCGAGACCGGCACCGCCGACCGCCCTGGACGGTCGGCGGCTCATGACGTCGAGGAGGATGGCCGGGTTTCACAGGCGACGGACGCCGCCTCTGCCGGACAGCCGGCCCCCGCAGGCCACGTCGCGGCCACTGAGCGGGGAGCCGCCGACGGCGACTCGCCTGCCGTGCAGGACCAGCAGATGGGCCAGCTCGTCGGCGGGGACGACGCCGAGGTGGGGGTGCGCCAGGGCCCCGGGGACGGCATCGACGCCGGGAGCCGCGGAGGTCCCCAGGCCGGGGACGCCGGGCGCCGCGGGGGTGGCGAAGGCGAGGACGCCGGTGGCAGATTCACCGTGCGGCTGGCGAACTTCGAGGGGCCGTTCGACCTGCTGCTGCAGCTCATCTCCAAGCACAAGCTCGACGTCACCGAGGTCGCGCTCTCCAAGGTCACCGACGAGTTCATGGCGCACATCCGCGCCATGGGCCCGGATTGGGACCTCGATCAGACCACCGAGTTCCTCGTCGTCGCCGCCACGCTGCTCGATCTCAAGGCGGCACGCCTGCTGCCCGCCGCGGAGGTCGAGGACGAGGCGGATCTCGCGCTTCTCGAGGCTCGCGATCTGCTGTTCGCGCGGCTGCTGCAGTACCGCGCGTACAAGCAGATCGCGGAGATCTTCAACGACCGGCTGGCCGCGGAGGCCCGTCGCCATCCCCGGACCGTCGGCCTGGAGCCGCACCACGCGGAGCTGCTCCCCGAGGTCGCCATCAGCATCGGCGCCGAGGGCTTCGCGAAGCTCGCCGTCAAGGCGATGCGGCCCAAGCCCAAGCCGCAGGTCTACGTTGATCACATCCACGCGCCCCTGGTCAGCGTGCGCGAGCAGGCCGCCGTGGTGATCGCCCGGCTGCGGGAGGCGGGGGAGGCGAGCTTCCAGGCGCTCACCGAGGACGCCGCCGACACCCTCACCGTCGTCGCCCGCTTCCTCGCCCTGCTCGAGCTCTACCGCGAGCGCGCGGTCGTACTCGACCAGGAGGAGGCGCTCGGCTCCCTGATGGTCCGCTGGACCGGCGGCGAAGACCGGCAGCCCATGGTCACGGACGAGTTCGACCAGGTCCCCGGCGAGCGCGCGGAAGAGGCCGAGAAGGCCGAAGAGATGGAGAAGGCATGAGCAGCGACGACGTGCCAGAGGTGTCGTACGAGCCGCAGGAACCGGAGGCGGCCCCCGCGGCCCCAGCACCCCCCGCAGGGACCTCCGCAGTCGCCGAGCTCGAGCTCAAGCCCGCCCTGGAGGCCGTGCTCATGGTGGTCGACGAGCCGGCCACCGAGGAGCACCTCGCCAAGGTCCTTCAGCGCCCGCGTCGGGCCGTCGCCGACGCCCTGCGCGAGCTGTCGGACGAGTACACGACCCAGTGTCGAGGCTTCGACCTGCGTCTCGTGGCCGGCGGTTGGCGCTATTACACCCGCACCGAATACGCCGACGCCGTCGAAGGCTTTGTTCTGGACGGTCAGCACGCCCGGCTCACCCAGGCCGCGCTGGAGACCCTGGCCGTGGTCGCGTATCGCCAGCCGGTCAGCCGGTCCCGCGTTTCGGCCGTACGCGGGGTGAACTGCGACGGCGTCATGCGCACGCTCCTTCAGCGCGGACTGGTGGAGGAGGCGGGCACGGAACCCGAGACAGGTGCGATCCTGTACAGGACGACGAACTACTTTCTGGAGCGGATGGGCCTGCGCGGCCTGGACGAGCTCCCCGAGCTCGCGCCGTTCCTCCCGGAGGTGGACGCGGTCGAGGGCGAGTCCCAGGAAGGGGTGCCGTCGTTCGATCCGGATGCTCCGGACGCAGACGAAGACGACAGCGGCCACTCTCAGACGGAACATTGATGCGAAGCAGCGGCAGGAACAGCGGAAGCGGCAACCGGAATCCCCGGGGGGCGGGTGGCGGACAGCGCGGCGGCAAGCAGAAGAGCTCGGGCCGTCCCCGTCCTGAGGAGCGCCGCTACGACGTCGGGGAGTCCTCCGGCCGTACGGGCGGCGGCTCGGGCAAGCCGGCCGGCGGCGGCAGCCGGGGAGCGGCGGCCCGCGGCGGCGCCAAGGGCGGCCCCAAGCGCCCCGAGGGTGCCAAGGCAGGCGACGCTCGCCGCGGCGGACGGCCGCAGGGCCCGTCCCGTCCCCGGGAGCTCGACGCCAAGATCGAGGAGCGCAACCGCGCCCGCCACAGCAAGCCGCAGATCAAGCTCCCGAAGACGTTCGGCGAGCCGGAGGGCGAGCGGCTGCAGAAGGTCCTCGCCCGGGCCGGTATGGGCTCCCGGCGGGCCTGCGAGGAGTTGATCGACCAGCGGCGCGTCGAGGTAAACGGCGAGGTCGTCACCGAACAGGGTCTGCGTGTCGACCCGGAGCAGGACGAGGTCAAGGTCGACGGGCTGACCGTGGCCACCCAGTCGTACCTGTTCTTCGCGCTGAACAAGCCCGCCGGTGTCGTCTCCACCATGGAAGACCCCGACGGCCGTCAGTGCCTGGGCGACTACGTCACCAACCGCGAGACCCGGCTCTTCCACGTCGGCCGCCTCGACACCGAGACCGAGGGCATCATCCTGCTCACCAATCACGGCGAGCTTGCCCACCGCCTCACGCACCCCCGGTACGGCGTCCGGAAGACCTATCTGGCAGCCATCCAGGGGCCGATCCCGCGCGACCTCGGCAAACAGCTGAAGAACGGCGTCCGGCTCGAGGACGGCTATGCCAGGGCCGACCACTTCAAGGTCGTGGAGAACACCGGCAAGAACTACCTCGTCGAGGTCTCCCTGCACGAGGGCCGGAAGCACATCGTGCGCCGCATGCTCGCCGAGGCGGGCTTTCCGGTGGACAAGCTGGTGCGGACGAGCTTCGGCCCGATCCCCCTCGGCGACCAGAAGTCCGGCTGGCTGCGCCGCCTGACCAACACCGAGGTCGGGATGCTCATGCGCGAGGTCGATCTGTAGTCTCCCCGCCGGTTTCCTCCGTCGGGCCGGCAGGCCGCCCCGCGCCGGTCCTCAGGACCAGACCGCGAGGCCGACCGCATGGCCGTCCTCGTCCCGCTGGACCTCCAGCATCCCGGCCACCGCCGTCCGGTTGATATGGCCGTACACGTGCGGGAACAGTGCACCCGGTCCGAAACCCGGCGGGGCGGGGGAGGTCGCCGACTCCCAGCGGACCGGGGCGTCCAGCAGCTCCTCGTCGATCATCAGCACCATCAGAGGGCCGACGGCGTCCCGGTAGAAGGTGTCCGCGACGGCGAGGGTGGTGGCCTCATCGGGGGAGCAGTGGATGAAGCCCTCCTCACCCAGCGTCGGAGGGGCATACGGGCGGTCCGGCACGGCCAGCCAGTCGTCCAGCGGCACCACATGGAAGATCATGCGCAACGTTCTACCGGACGTCTCGCAGAGCGGTCGCCCCGGCGGACCGGCCGACGCGCTGACTACGCTGGTCGGATCAGCAGCACGGGAGCCGGTGGGCGAGAGCGGCGAGGGAGCGACAAGGTGGCGGTACGAGCGGTGCGCGGGGCCGTCCAGCTGGAGCGGGACGAGTCCGGGCACATGCACGAACGCGTGGCGGAACTCCTCACCGCCGTCCTGGAGCGCAACGGGCTCACCGCCGACGACCTGATCAGCGTCTGGTTCACAGCCACCCCCGACCTCCACGCCGACTTCCCGGCGGCGGCCGCCCGCAAGCTCGGCATCGTCGACGTGCCGCTGATCTGCGCCCAGGAGCTGGACGTGCGGGGCGCCATGCCCCGCGTCATCCGCGTCCTCGCGCACGTCGAGTGCTCACTCGACAAATCCGAGATCGCCCACGTCTACCTCGGCGCCGCCGCAGCCCTCCGCAAGGACATCGCCCAGTGAGAACCGCTCTCGTCATCGGTACCGGCCTGATCGGCACCTCCGCCGCCCTGGCCCTGGCAGGGCGCGGTGTCCAGGTCCACCTCACGGACCACGACCCGGCCCAGGCCCGTACCGCCGCCTCGCTCGGCGCCGGCACCGATGAGACGCCGGACGGCCCCGTCGACCTGGCCATCGTCGCCGTACCGCCCGCGCACGTCGCCGCGACCGTCGCGGACGCCCAGCGCCGCGGCGTGGCCCGCGGCTACCTGGACGTCGCCAGCGTCAAGGGCGGCCCGCGCCGCGAGCTGGAGGCCCTCGGCGGCGATCTCACCCGGTACCTCGGCTCGCATCCCATGGCGGGACGCGAGCGTTCCGGGCCGCTCGCCGCGACCGCCGACCTCTTCGAGGGGCGGCCCTGGGTGCTGACCCCCACCCGGGACACCGACACCGAGGTGCTCAACCTCGCCCTGGAGCTCGTCGCCCTGTGCCGGGCCGTGCCGGTGGTCATGGACGCCGATGCCCACGACCGCGCGGTGGCCCTGGTCTCCCACACCCCGCAACTGCTCTCCAGCATGGTCGCGGCCCGGCTCGAGAGCGCGGACGAGACCGCCGTACGGCTGTGTGGGCAGGGCATCCGGGACGTGACCCGGATCGCGGCCTCCGACCCCTCGATGTGGATCGACATCCTGTCCGCGAACCCCGGCCCCGTCGCCGACATCCTCGCCGCCGTCGCCGCCGACCTCGACGAGACGGTGCAGGCGCTGCGCGCCCTCCAGTCGGCCGACGAGGACAAGCGGCGGGACGGCGCCTCGGGCATCGAGCACGTGCTGCGGCGCGGCAACGCCGGGCGCGAGCGGGTGCCGGGCAAGCACGGCGCAGCCCCGGCGACGTACGAGGTCGTCACCGTCCTCATCGGCGACCAGCCCGGCGAGCTGGCCCGGATCTTCGCGGACGCCGGCCGCGCCGGGGTCAACATCGAGGACGTGCGGATCGAGCACGCGACCGGGCAGCAGGCCGGCCTGATCCAGCTGATGGTGGTGCCGTCGGCGGCGCCAGCTCTGACCGCCGCCCTGCGTGAACGGGGCTGGTCGATCCGGCAGTAGGCCGTCCCCCCAGCTACCGCTGGGAGCCCCCAGCAGAGGCTCGGTGCGGGGCGGTCCCGGCAGCCAGTAACCTTGTGCGAAGGCCTTGGCTCCTCCGGCTCCCTACTGGGAGGGCCCAGAGGTGCCCCGGCTCCCCGCCCCCGCGCATGAGGAAGGTGTTCGTCACCGTGGAAGCCGCCGCCCGGACCGCCCCGGCAACAGTGATTGTCGCCATCGACGGCCCTTCCGGCACGGGCAAGTCGAGCACGTCGAAGGCCGTGGCGGCCAAGCTCGGCCTCCGCTACCTGGACACGGGCGCGCAGTACCGGGCGATGACCTGGTGGATGCTGGCCAACGGCGTCGATGTCGAAGACCCCGCCGCCATCGCCACCGCGGCCGGCAAGCCGGTGATCGTCTCCGGCACCGACCCGGCCGCCCCGACCATCACGGTCGACGGGGCCGACGCATCGGGACCGATCCGTACCCATGAGGTGACCTCCAAGGTGAGCGCGGTCAGCGCCGTCCCGGAGGTGCGCGCCCGGATCACCGAGCTGCAGCGCACCCTCGCGGCGACCGCCGAACCCGGCATCGTCGTTGAGGGCCGCGACATCGGTACGACGGTCCTCCCCGACGCCGACGTCAAGATCTTCCTCACGGCCTCGCCGGAGGTCCGGGCCGCCCGGCGCAGCGGTGAGCTCAAGGGCAAGGACGCCGTCGACCTGGCCAGCACGCAGGCCGCGCTCGCCCGGCGCGACGCCGCCGACTCCAGCCGTAAGGCCTCGCCGCTCGCCAAGGCGGACGACGCGGTCGAGGTCGACACCAGCGACCTCACCCTCGACCAGGTCGTCGAGTGCGTCGTCACCCTCATCGAGGAGAAGCGGACCGCGTGACGAGCCCCGACTCTCTGCCGAGCCTTCGGGGAGCGGCGGTCGGACGCCGGATCGGCATCGGGCTGATGTACGGGCTGTGGCGGCCGCGGGTGCTCGGCGCCTGGCGGGTCCCCACCTCGGGGCCGGTCATCCTGGCGGTCAACCACGCGCACAACATCGACGGCCCGATGCTGATGGGTACCGCGCCCCGGCCGGTGCACTTCCTGATCAAGAAGGAGGCGTTCGTCGGTCCGCTCGACCCGTTCCTGCATGCGATCGGGCAGCTCGAGGTGGACCGTACGACCGCCGACCGGGCCGCGATCAGCCGTGCGCTCGGTGTGCTGGAGCGCGGCGGCGTGCTGGGCATCTTCCCCGAGGGCACCCGGGGCGACGGGGACTTCGCCTCGCTGCGCGCCGGGCTGGCCTACTTCGCGGTGCGTTCCGGCTCGCCGATCGTGCCGGTGGCGGTGCTCGGCAGCGCCGAGCGCACCGGCCGGCTGATACCGGCGCTGCCTCCGCTGCGCAGCCGGGTCGACGTGGTCTTCGGTGATCCCTTCACCGCGGGGGACGGCAGCGGCAGAAGGACGCGGACGGCCTTGGACCAGGCCACGGCACGCATCCAGGAGCGGCTGACCGCCCACCTGGAAAACGCCAGGCGTTCCACCGGGCGTTAGGCGAGACTTGATGGTCGGGGCCCTCCGTACCCTGAGTACGGGCCGCCTCCGGTCGCACCAGCGGCACACAGTCGCTGGCGGACGATGGACGACGAGGAACTTCACTTCATGAACGACCAGATCCACACCGGCGACGAGCACGGTGAGCTTGGCGGCGCCGAGTACGAGGAGTTCATGGAGCTCGCCGTGCAGGAGGGCTTCGACCTGGAGCAGGTCGAGGGAGACCTCGCCGCGGCCGGTCATGGCCCGCTGCCCGTGCTCGCCGTCGTCGGCCGCCCCAATGTCGGCAAGTCGACCCTGGTGAACCGGATCCTCGGCCGCCGTGAGGCCGTCGTCGAGGACACCCCCGGCGTCACCCGCGACCGGGTGACGTACGAGGCCGAGTGGTCCGGGCGCCGCTTCAAGGTCGTCGACACCGGCGGCTGGGAGCAGGACGTGCTCGGCATCGACGCGGCCGTCGCCGCCCAGGCCGAGTTCGCCATCGAGGCCGCCGACGCGGTCGTCTTCGTGGTGGACTCCACGGTCGGCGCCACCGACACCGACGAAGCCGTGGTCAAGCTGCTGCGCCGGGCCGGCAAGCCGGTCGTGCTGTGCGCCAACAAGGTCGACGGCCCGTCCGGCGAGGCCGACGCCGCGATGCTGTGGTCGCTCGGCCTCGGCGAGCCGTACCCGGTCTCCGCGCTCCACGGCCGTGGCACCGGTGACATGCTCGACGAGGTGCTCAAGGTGCTGCCCGCGGCCCCGGCCCAGACCTTCGGCGAAGCCGTCGGCGGACCGCGCCGGGTCGCCCTGATCGGGCGACCCAATGTCGGCAAGTCGTCGTTGCTCAACAAGGTCGCGGGCGAGAACCGGGTCGTGGTCGACGAACTGGCCGGCACCACCCGTGACCCCGTCGACGAGCTCATCGAACTCGGCGGCAAGACTTGGAAGTTCGTCGACACCGCCGGTATCCGACGCCGGGTCCACCTCCAGGAGGGCGCGGACTACTACGCCTCGCTGCGCACCGCGGCCGCCGTCGAGAAGGCCGAGGTCGCCGTGGTCCTCATCGACGCAAGCGAGACCATCAGCGTCCAGGACCAGCGGATCATCACGATGGCCGTCGAGGCCGGGCGGGCGCTGGTCATCGCGTACAACAAGTGGGACACCCTCGACGAGGAGCGCCGTTACTACCTCGAGCGGGAGATCGAGACGGAACTTGGGCAGATCCAGTGGGCGCCGCGGGTCAACGTCTCGGCGTCCACGGGCCGCCACATGGAGAAGCTCGTCCCGGCGATCGAGACGGCGCTGGCCGGGTGGGAGAGCCGGATCCCGACCGGACGGCTGAACGCCTTCCTCGGCGAGCTCGTCGCCGCCCACCCGCACCCGATCCGCGGCGGCAAGCAGCCCCGCATCCTCTTCGGGACACAGGCCGGGACCAGGCCGCCGCGGTTCGTGCTCTTCGCCTCCGGCTTCCTGGAGGCCGGCTACCGCCGCTTCATCGAGCGGCGGCTGCGGGAGGAGTTCGGCTTCGAGGGGACACCGATCCACATCTCGGTGCGGGTCCGGGAGAAGCGCGGCCGCAAGAAGTAGCAGCCGCCGGTCATAGCCCCCGGGGCGAAGGCACCTCCCGGCCACGGGCCGATGGCGCCGGCGCACACCGTCGGCCCCGACGCGGTGTCGAGCGGCGGCTACGGGGTGCGAGTCCGGCCGCGGCTACGGCGCCTGCCGCCGGTTGTCGCGCTGCGCGGGTGGCAGCGCAGGAGGCGACCCGGCCCGGTGCTGTCGCTCCCGTGTCTCCCACGACCCGAACCCGTCCCAGGTGCCACGCTGCTCGCGGCGGCCGAACACGAACCCGAGGTCTTCCTCGCCCGAGCGGTCGCCGGGCAGCGCCCGGAAGGACCGGCGGTACTCGGCGTAGAGCGAGTCGTAGATCGGAGTGGCCGATTGATGGCCGCCTGCCGGCGTGTCATGTGAAGGACGCATGCCGGGGATATGGGCGGGGTACGGGAGCCGGGCTGAAGGGTCGTATCCGTGCACGTATGTGCCAACGACCTGGGCGGCCGCCGGATGCGGGGTTGCGCCGAAAATGCCGGTTGTGCCCGACTTGCGGGGCATCGGGTCCGTCGTGGCACCGGCGGGGCGAACCTCGTACGGCCCGCCGGGCGCTCGCTGTGCCCCGGTCCCCGGCACCGGAATCGGCCCGGTGACAGGCCGCCGCCTCCGGCCGCCCTGCGCATGCAGACCGAACGCCTGCGGGGTGGCCGCGTGCGGCGTCACCGTCCGTTGCGTGGGGCCGACGGCAGTGCTGTCGGCCGTCGGGGCATCGTGCCGGGGCCTGGGCAGGCCCGCGGCCGCCCGCAGGGCGGCGGCCCGGGCAGTGAGGTGCTGCGCCCCGCTCCCTGGGCCGTCCGAGGGAGTCCGGGTCATGTGCCCGCCAGCGGCATGACCGCGCCCACGAGTTCACCGCGAGCGGCGGCCTTGTCCAGGGCCTCGCGCAGCAGATCCTCGCGCGGCTGCTGGCCGACGGCGCCCACGGGGACGGCGAAGACCAGGACTTTGGAGGACTTGGTCACCGCCGTCCGCCAGCCCTCGGTCACGGCCAGCGGCTGGTGGGCCTGCCACCACGCGGTCGGCTGTCCGCCCCCCGTGCCGGGCTGGAGGATCGCATGCAGCTGCCCCATGGCGAGCAGCACGGACCACCCGGGCAGGAGCCCGGGCAGCTGCTCGACATCCGACACCGGGACGAACCCCTGCTCGGTCAGGAGCGTCAGGAACTCGTCGTCGGAATCATCGCTGCCGGGCCGGGTGATGGGCCCGGTCGGCTCGACGACGAGCGCGGGGTGGATGTCTCCGTCGATGAGCACCAGACCGCTGGTCACGCCGATCACCGCCTGGCGCGGCTCGGTCCGCAGTCCGGCCGGCACGGTGATCGGAAGGGCGGCGTCGGGATCTCCGCCCTCCTCGCCGGTGATGCTCCGGACGGCGCCCTGGAGCTGCTCCTCGGAGACCGGGACGACCTGGGAGGGGATGCAGGACGCGTGAGCGAAGGCGAGCACCGCGGTCTCGTCGCCGACGAACAGCACCGTGCTGGTGCGCTCCTGCTCGGCGTTGCCGGGGGTCCGGCAGGAGGTGCAGTCGTAGCTGCCCGGGGCGTTCTCGCCGCCGATCAGCCGGTCGGCTTCTTCGTCGCCGATCTCGGCGCGTACGTCGTCGCTGACGTCGAGCATGCGCGGCACTGGGGGGCTCCTCGAATCTCGGTGATGGACGCCGGGAGGACCGACTCATGAGAGGACAACGGGTGATCTGTGGCCGGAGTCACGCACACCCGGTGGCGTAATCGCCGCCTCTGGTGCGGAGCGTGAGCCCAGCTGCGGAATGTCTTACTCCGCGTCAATTCAGGGGCCGGGCACGGTACCGATTCGTGGTGAAGTGGGTCACGCGCGAACGATTCACCAGGTCGACACATCGTGATATCGGCGGACCAAATGCCTGGCGGAAACCCGCCAATACCTGAGGTAACCGCCAACCGGCCTGGGATGACGAGGGGTTGGTTGAGACCGGGGCGAGCGCCTGCCTACATTCCGGCCGTGTGCAACGAGCACCGCCCGGCAACGCCCGCCACGGCACGACCGCACCCATCCGCCGGCGCAGCACCGCGCCGGCCCACCCACGGCGGGCGGGGCGGAGCGGCCCGCCCGCGCCCGACGCGTACGGCGGCCCCTCCGCCCGGGTGACCCCGGGTTCGTGGAGAGGTAGTACATGTCCATACCCAAACGTCGTCGTGAGTTGGCGACGCTCGCAGCCGCCGCCCTGATGGCACCGCTGACACTTTTCGTCGCCGCCGACCCGGCGGCCGCGGCGGTGCGGATGTCCGCAACGGTGGCCAGGGGAGATGTGTGGGACCGCATCGCCCAATGCGAGAGCGGTGGCGACTGGCACATCAACAACGGCAACGGCTACTACGGCGGGCTGCAGTTCGCCGCTGCGACCTGGCGGGCCTACGGCGGCACCGCCTACGCGCCGACCGCCGACCGGGCGAGCCGCGCCCAGCAGATCGCCGTGGCCGCCAAGGTTCAGGCCGAACAGGGCTGGGGCGCCTGGCCCACGTGCGGAGCGCGTGCGACAGCGAGCGGCAGCACGCCCACGGTTCCCGACCCCGAGTCCTCCCCCGAGAACTCCCGCGAGACCGAGGCCGGCCAGCCCCGGAAGACGCCCGCCCGCGCCACCGGCCACCCGGACCGCGGCCAGGACCGCGGGGACTACACGGTCCGGCCCGGAGACACGCTCTCCGCCGTCGCCGCCGCCCACAACATCGGCTGGCGCGCCGTCTACGCAGCCAACAAGGCGGTGATCGGCGCCGATCCGAACCTCATCCTCCCTGGTCAGCGGCTCGTGCTCTGACCCTGAAGAAGCTCTCGCGACAGCGGCGAAGCCTCTGCCGGGCGTCGGATGGTCCGACCGGGTGGGGCTCGCCGCGTCCGAGGGCGCGCTCCCCGGGTGGCGGCGACTGCGTGCCTAGCGTGTGACGGCATGTCCCAGATGCGGATCAGCGGGCCGATCGCTCTCGTCATCACCGCACTCCTGGCCATGGCGCCGGAGACGGCGTACGCCTGGCAGCCCGGGGCGGCGGACACGTCCCCCGATCCGCCCGGCCCAGGGGAGCCCGCAGAGGAGACGGTTCCGGGGCAGCGGATCGAGAGGCCGCAGTCCTTGACGGCGGATACGCCCATGGATCCGCCCAGCCCGGGGGAGAACGCGGGGGAGAGGGTTCAGGCGCGGCCGGTCGAGAAGGACCAGTCCTTGACGGCGGATACGCCCATGGATCCGCCCAGCCCAGGGGAGAACGCGGGGGAGAAGGTTCAGGCGCGGCCGGTAGAGAACACGCAGTCCTGGACGGCGGGAGCCGCCGCCACCGACCCGCGTGCCACGACCGGGACGGTGCAGGGACGGACAGTGGACCTGCCCACCGGCCCGCCCGGCACGGCGAAGGGGGCGCAGAGCAGGACGCCGCCGCCGGGAGCAGCGGGCCCGACGGTGAAGAAGCCCGCGGCGAAGAAGCAGACGAAGAAGCCCGCGAGGAAGCCCGCGAGGAAGCCCGCCAAGAAGCAGACGATGAAGCCGACGAAGATGTCGGTGACGACGTCAGTGAAGAAGCCGGTGAAGAAGCCGGTGAAGAAGCCGGTGAAGAAGCCGCAGCGGGCGCCGGTGAGGAAGCCGGCCGCCGGCTCGCGGCCGACCGGACGGGCGGGAACGGCCGTGTGGGACCGCTTGGCGCAGTGCGAGAGCACTGGCCGATGGCACGTCAACACCGGCAACGGCTACTACGGCGGGCTGCAGTTCGCCCCCACGACCTGGCGGGGCTACGGTGGCCTGCGGTTCGCCAAGCGCGCCGACCTCGCCACCCGCCAGGAGCAGATCCTGGTCGCCGAGGCCGTCAGGCGGAAGCAGGGCTGGGGCGCCTGGCCGGTCTGCTCCAAGCGCATCCGCCTCACCGTCACCAAGCGCGCCCTCGGCGGGGACGCCGGCGGACGGCGCGACGGGACTCACGTCGTACGGCCGGGCGAGATGCTGTCGTCGATCGCGCACAGCCACCGTGTGCCGGGCGGCTGGCATGCGCTCTACCGGGCCAACGCCGCGCAGATCGGCGGGGATCCGAACCGGCTCATGACCGGGAGGGTGCTCCTGCTGCCGGGCCGGGAGTAGGAGGAGCCCCCGTCACCTCCGACGGCTCGCCGCTGAAGACCACCGTCCCCCGGCGCAGAACGTGGACCACAGCCGTGACGGCATGTAGCGCGGGCGACAGCGACTGCTCGGCCACGATCACCGTCCGGCCCTGCGCCGCCGCCTCGCCGAGCAGCTCGTACGTACGAGCCGACGTTCCTGGTGACATGCTCTGCGCCGGTTCGTCCAGCAGCAGGAGATGAGCCGGGGACAGGAGCGCCCGCACGACCGCGAGCATCCGCTGCTCGCCGCCCGAGAGGGTGCCCGCGCGGCGGCCGAGCAGGGGACCCAGGGACGGATAGGCGGCAATCGCGCGGTCGGCGGCCCGGTTCGCCGCCGTACCCGGGGCGGCGAGGGCGAGGTTCTCGCCCACGGTCAGGGAGTTGAACACCGCGCGCTGGTCCGGCACGAAGGCCAGCCCGCTGCGGGCCCGCACATGGGCCGGGACCCGCGTGACGTCCGCGCCGCGCCACTCCACCCGGCCGGATGCCAGCGGGACCGTGCCCGCGAGCGCCCGCAGCACGGTCGTGCGGCCCGCGCCGTTGCGGCCGACGAGCACGGTCAGCCGTGCGGCGGGTACGGTCAGATCCACGCCGTGCAGAGCCTCCAGCGGGCCGTAGCGCACGTGCGCCCGGTGCAGCGCGATCTCGACGCTCATGGCGCGGCCTCCGCGAGCACCCGGGAAGCCGGGCCCGAGGCGACGATGCGGCCGGCCTCCATGGCGTACACCGTGTCGGCCAGATCGCCTACGAGGTCGAGGTCGTGCTCGACGATCAGCAGCGCCATCCCGTCGGCGGCCAGCGCCCGCAGGACGCGGGTCAGTGCGGCGATCTCGGCGGTGTCCAGTCCCGCGGATGGCTCGTCCAGGAGCAGGGCGAGCGGACCACCCGCCAGGGCGCGGCCCAACTCGACCCGGCGCAGGGTGCCCGTTGACAGCCCGGCCGCGGGCGCGTCCCGTACGGGGCCGTCGAGCCCGAGCAGCCGCAGCACGGGCTCGACGGCGGCGAGGTCGCGAACGCGGCCCTGTTCGGCGCCGATCCGGACGTTCTCGGCGACGGTGAGGGACGGGAAGACGGCGAGCTGCTGGAAGGTCCGGGCGATGCCGAGGCGGGTACGGGCGTGGGCGGGGCGGCGGGTGATGTCGCTGCCGTCGAGGGTGACGAGTCCGGAGCGGGGGCGGAGGGTCCCGCAGAGGCAGTGGAAGAGGGTGCTCTTCCCCGCCCCGTTGGGGCCGATCAGGGCCGTGACCCGGCCCGGGGCGACGCAGATGTCCACTCCGTCGAGTGCCACGAACGCGCCGTATGCCACCCGGATCCCACGCGCCGTCAGCCGCCCACGCCGCGGTGGCCGGCCGCCGGCCGCGCGTCCCGCCGCGCCCGTATCCTCGCCGCGTGAGCCCGCGCCTGTAAGTGCGCCGCCGCCGCGTGGGCCCGCAGCCGTCCGGCCGCCACGCCGCCCGGCGAGCAGCGCACCCAGGGTCCGTCCAGGGGCACTCCCCCTGCGGCCGCCCGTCGAGTGCGATGCGTCCGGCCTCAGCCACCAGGGCCCGTTGGCCGGGGGCGCACTCCGAGACCAGGTCCAGGGAGCCGGCGCGGCCGGGTGCCCGTCGGCGGCGGATCGGGAGTTCGCGGGCGCGGCCGCACCCGGATCGGGGTTTCCTCGCGGGGAGCGCGGCGGATCGGCCGTGGCCCGGCCGCGGCCGGGCGCCGAGACGCCTGCGCCCGCTGCTCTCAGGTGCGCGGCAACGCGGACGCCCAGTGGGGTGAGGTTCGCGGGCCCGCGAGGGGGGAAGAGGCGGGCCGACGCCGAGCGGAATGCCCCCGGGAGACCGTCCGGGAAGCGGCCCAGGAGCACCGCCAGCACACCGATCACCGCTGCCGCCACACCGCCCCGCGCTCCCGCGTCGAGCCCCACCAGCAGGACCGCCGCGGCCATCGCCCCGAGCATGCTGTCCGCCCCGAGCACGACCACCGCGGCGAACCACAGCAGCCCGCGGACCGGGTCGTACGCATCCGCGTCGAAGGCCCGTACCGCCATGCCGAGCATCCCGCCGCCGAGTGCCGCGAGGGCAGCCCCGGCCACGAACGCCGCCAGCTTCAGCTCGGGAACCGGAACACCCGCGGCTGCCGCACCCGGCTCGTGGTCCCGCATCGCCACCAGCGCCCGTCCCTCCCGGCCGCGGCGCAGTGCCGCGACGGCGGCAAGACCGCCGCCGAGCAGGACCAGTTCGAGCAGGTAGTACGCGCGGTCGCCGTCGAATCCCGCCGGGCGGTCGAGGCCGAGTCCCGCGGTGGCGTACGGCTGCGCGAAGACGAAGCGGCTGACCGCGACACCGATGGCGAGCGTCACCAGCGCGAGCGCGAGTCCGTGGCGGCGGATCGCGGGCCGTCCGGTGAGCAGGCCGAGCGGAGCCACCAGCACCACCGCAGCCGCCAGGGCGAGGAGTTCGGGCAGGGCGGGCAGACCGGGGAAGCGCCCGGCCGCGAGCAGTGCGGTGAACAGTGCGCCGAGCCCTGCGTACGCCCCTTGCCCGAGGGAGATCTGGCCTCCCATGCCGGTGACGACGACCAGGGACAGCAGGACGACAACCATGGCCGGCACCTGCACCGAGGTGGACAGATCCTGCCCGGCGAACCCGAGCGGCAGCAGGAACAGCACGCCGCAGACCAGCCAGGCGATGGCGCCGTGCCGCCCCCGGACCCGGAGTGGGGGCACCCCCAGCTTTAGCTGAGGGACGAACGGCACGCCGGGTTGCGCCTCCGCCGGGAGGGCCCGCGCGGCCCCGACACCGGGCAGTGCGAGCGCCGCCACCAGCAGGGCGACGACGAAGAGGTTCGCACTGACCGCCTGGACGAGCGGCTCGCCCCAGCCCGGTGGATGCAGCCGGGTCAACTGGCTCTGCGCGACACCGATCGCGAGCGCCACTCCGACCGCCACCGGCAGGCTCCGCATGGCGGCCGCGACCGCCACCGCCATGACCTCCATGACCAGCAGCGGCAGGCCGTACGGGTCGAGCCGGAGATAGGGGGCCAGCAACACCCCGGTGAGCCCCGCGGTGAAGGCGCCGAAGGCCCAGCCGGCGGCGGCCACCCGGTCGGCGTCGACGCCGCCCAGGACTGCCAGCCGTCGGTTGTCGACGACGGCCCGGAGCTCGCGGCCGAACTGCGTCCAGCGGGTCACCGCTCCCACGGCGGCAGCGAGCACGATCGCGGTGCTCAACTGGACCCAGGGGTCCTCGGGGAGCAGTACGGGCGCGTCCGCCCGCGCTCCCCTGCCCCAGAGCAGGGTGGCGGCACCGACCAGGAGGACGAAGACGCCCAGCGAGGCGACGAGCGTCCGGGCGGGGCCGGCGCCGGCGAGGTCGCGGGTGCGGGAGAGCGGGCGGAAGACGGTGAGGTCGAGCACGAGGCCGATGCCGGGCGCGACCACCAGCAGGCTCACGGCGGCCGCCGCGGCCAGCGGCCAGTGCCACTCCACGGAGAACTGCCGCATGGCGTACGCGGTCACCATCGCGATCGCACCCTGCGCCAGGTTGAGCACACCGGTGGCCCGGTAGGTGACGATCAGCCCGATACCGGTGAGGGCGGCGGCGCTGCCGACAGCGATACCGGCGAGGGTGAGGTCGTAACTGAGCGACCCCACGGTCACGCCTCCGGCGGGTCTTCGGGTCCGGGCCGCGGTACGTCACGCGGCTTCGGCGGGTCATCCGGCCGCGGCCCCGCCTCGGGCTGCGCACCCGGCTCGGAAGGCGTACCCGGCTCGGGGGGTGTTGCCGACGGTCCGTACCGCGCGTCGGACCTCGGCTCGTTGCCGGGCTCACGGGTCGGGCCCTCGCGCACGGTTGGTCGGCCGCGCCCGGTGCTGTTGCCAGGGGAGGGCGGAGTGCTCCCGGCGGCCGGCGCCTCAGGCGGCGTGGGGAACTCCGGTTCGCACACCGGGCAGGGTTCCAGGCCCAGCTCATGGCCGGTGGACACGGAGGCACGGAAGGCCTGCGGTTTGCCCGCGACGAGGGGGCAGTCGGGCCGGTGCACGAGGGTTCCGCCCGGGACCGCGAGCAGAGCGGGGCCGGACGCGGGACCGGTCTCCCGGTCCACCGGCCGTTCGGCCCCCTCGGCACGAGAGGTGGGAGGCCCCGCAGGAGGAGGTGGTGCGGCGGGCCGGCCCTTCTCGTGGGCCAAAGCCTCCGACAGGCCGCGGGTCTCAGCCGATACCGCTGTCGGGGGAGCTGCCCGGTTCTCGGGAGGCGGCCGCCCTGACTCCGTGGGGATGCCGGAGGGCGTCCCCACCACGGCCTCCTCCGGCTCCTCGACGTGACCCCCGCCGTCGGTGTCCTCGTAGGTGACCAGCAGCCGGTGGAGTTCCTCCATGCGCTCCGCCGCGACGCTCTGCTCGCTGCGGGCCAGCAGGATCGCGCCCGCGACGATCAGCGCCGCACCCGGCACCGTGCACGACGCCAGATAGGGGATCTGCCTCTCGACGAAACGTTCCCCCGACACCCCGTACCAGCCGATCGCACAGAGCACCGCTCCCGCGGCGAGCGCCGGCCAGCCCGCCCACTGCACGAACGCCCTCGCCCAGGGGTGCTCTCGGTCAGTCCGCATCAGGCCCCCTTGGGTCCTGCACTCAGCTCGGGCATTTCACCCGATGAGTTGCACTATGCCCCGTATCGCCACACCCTGAAAGCATCGATCAGTACCGGCCCGACTACACCTGGTGGTGAGCCACATGGTCCTTGGCGGACGTGGGAGAACGGCGGCCTGGTTGGCGGCCGGGATCCTGTTCGTGGGGGCAGGGGCGGCCGGCTGCGGGGACGACGACGACGAAGGTGCCGAAGAACCCTCTCCTACGCAGACGACCGCGACCGAGAGTCCCGCGGGGAACCGGCCTGCCGACCCGGCGGCGGCCGAGAAGCAGGTCAGGGAGAACTGGGCGACGTTCTTCGACCCGCGCGCTCCCTTGGACGAGAAGACGAAGGTGCTGGAGAACGGCGACCGGCTGCAGCCGTTGCTCCAGGCGTTCAGTGGAGACCAGCGCGCCCGGCAGTCCGCGGCCGAGGTCACCAAGGTCACATTCACCTCCGCGACGGGCGCCGAGGTCACGTACAACCTGACGGTCCAGGGCACCACCGCACTGCCGAACGCCTCCGGCGTCGCGGTCCTCCAGGACAACGTGTGGAAGGTGTCGGTGAAGACCCTGTGCGCCCTGGTGGGGCAGAGCGGCGTTGAGGCACCGGGCTGCTGAGCACGCGCGGCCTGCGGACCTTCTCGCGGCTCTTCTCACCGCACTGCTGGCGGCGCTCCTGCTGCTGACCGCCGCCTGCGGCAGCCGCCTGCCCGAGAGCGAGTTCGAGGACCGGCCGCCGCGCGAGGACCGTACGACGTCGCCCGGTCCGGCCGACGGCGCGCCCATCAAGGTCGGCATCATCACCAGCGCCACCAGCCCGGTCGGCGCCGCCACCTTCACCGGCCCGCGGGACGGCGCGCAGGCCTACTTCGCGGACCTCAACCGGCAGGGCGGCATCAACGGCCGTCCGGTCGAGGTCGTCACCTGCGACGACGGGGGGAGCGGCGTCGGCAACAACGAGTGCGTGCACCGGCTGATCGACGAGGACAAGGTGTTCGCGCTGGTCGCCACCACCGCACTGGACTACGCGGGCGCGCCCCGGGTCAGCAAGGCCGGTGTTCCCGACATCGGCGGCCAGCCCATCGGCCCCGCCTACGACACCTATCCGCATCTGTACGGCATCTACGGCAGTCAGGCGCCGCGTGACGGGCGCGAGCCGGGCTGGGACGGCAAGCTCTACGGCGGCACCGAGGTCTACCGCTACTTCAAGCGGGAGCACGGCGCCCGCACCGCCGCCGTCGTCTCGTACAACCAGGCCTCCTCGGCCGCGTACGCCGACCTCGTCACCCGCGGTCTGCAGGCCGAGGGCTATGAGGTCGTCACCGAGCAGGTCGACTTCGTGCTGCCCAACTTCCAGGCCGTCGCGGCCGATCTGCGGTCTCGTGGTGCCGACCTCGTCTTCGATGCGATGGACACCCACGGCAACTCCCGCCTCTGCGAGGCGATGGACGCCGTCGGAGCCGAGGTCACGGCGAAGGTCACCAATGTGCAGAATTGGTCCCAGGCGGTGTCCGACGACTACAAGAACGCGCCGGGCTGCCGCAACGCCCTCTGGGCGACGGGCTCGAGCCGTAACTACGACGACACCGGCCACCCGGCTGTGCGCGCGTTTCGCTCGGGCATGGAAGGACACCCGGGAGGAGAGACGTTGTCCCAGTGGCAGTTGGAGGGGTGGGCCGCGGCGATGTGGTTCACGGATGCCGCGAGGTCGTGCGGTGACCGGCTCACGCGCTCGTGCGTGGAACGCTTTCTGATGCGCGACAAGCCATACACGGCGCGCGGTCTGCTGCTGCCGGTGACGTTTCAGCCTTCGGAGGAGCCCCCGAAGACCCGGCGCAGCTGTCTGTCGGTAGCCCGTTGGAGTGATGATGCAGGTTCCGGAGACGGCGGCTGGGTCACCCAAGGTGGTGACATGACGCAAAACTGCTTCACGGTTCCGCAGCTGCCGTACTCCCCGTGACGTACGGTCAGCCGAAAAGGTTCCCGATCTTCGCTAACGATGTCATCTCTTATATGGAACAAAACAGTGATAGAGACCAACCCCTGACCGGCGTGCCAGGTCTAACCATGAGGTAGGCGGACGAGAGGTACTGTCCGCGGGGAACCGTGGGATACGGGGACGGATGCACATCTCATTCTTGATTCACAATGCCTATGGCATCGGCGGGACGATTCGCACGACCTGCAACCTCGCCCGTACGCTCGCCGAGCAGCACGAGGTGGAGATCGTCTCGGTCTTCCGCCACCGCGACGAGCCGGTCTTCGACACCGGCCCGAAGGTACGGCTGCGCCACCTCGTCGATCTGCGCAAGGACAGCCCCGGATACGACGGCGACTCGCCCGAATACCACCGCCCCGCACGGGTCTTCCCCAAGGCGGAGGGCCGCTACCAGCAGTACAGCGAGCTCACCGACCGGCGCATCGGCCGCCATCTGCGCACCCTGGAGGCCGATGTCCTGGTCGGCACCCGGCCCGGCCTCAACGTCCACATCGCCCGGGAGGCCCGGCGCGGCCCCGTTCGCGTCGGTCAGGAGCACCTCACCCTCGACAGCCACTCGGACGCGCTGCGCAGGGAGTTGCGCGGCCTCTACCCGCGGCTGGACGCGGTCACCACCGTCACCGAGGCCGACGCCTCCGCCTATCGCAGAAAGCTGCGGCTGCCGGGCGTACGGGTCGAGGCGGTGCCCAACAGCGTGCCCGAACCGGGCATCGAGCCGGCCGACGGCACCGGCAAATGGGTCGTGGCGGCCGGCCGGCTGGCCAAGGTCAAGCGCTACGACCTGCTCATCCGGGCGTTCGCCAAGGTCGTGGAGAAACGTCCCGACTGGCGGCTGCGCATCTACGGCGGAGGCGTGGAGAAGGAGAAGCTGCGCCGGCTGATCGACCAACTCGGCCTCTACAACCATGTGTTCCTCATGGGGCCCGCCAACCCCATCGAGGCGGAGTGGCCCAAAGGCTCGATCGCCGCGGTCACCTCCAGCCTCGAATCCTTCGGCATGACGATCGTGGAGGCGATGCGCTGCGGCCTCCCCGTCGTCTCCACCGACTGTCCGCACGGGCCCGGGGAGATCATCGACGATGGCGTCGACGGGCTGCTCGTCCCGCCGCGCAACGTCAACGCCGTGGCCGCGGCTCTGCTGGAACTGATCAACGACGATGAACGGCGGCGGCGCATGGGCCGCGCGGCACTCGAGGGCGCGGCTCGCTTCGACCCGTCCCAGGTCGCCGGGCGCTACGAGTCGCTCTTCTCGGACCTGGTCGCCCAGGCAGGCCGGGGCAGCGTGCGCACCCGGCTGCGCGGCTCGCTGCACCGCACCCGGGGTGCGCTGCTCGGCGGGGCCTATGCCGTCCAGGACTTGTGCCGCACCGCACCGCGAAAGGGCCGTACCGCATGACCATCTCTGCCGAACTCCCGCTGCACGCGCGCGTGGACCGGTCCGTACCACTGCGGCTCCCGTCCACGACGGCTCGGACCGCGACCGAGCGCACGCCCCAGTCCGCCCCCGGGCTCCCGACCGAGCCCGGACGACCAGCCGAGGAGTCCCCTGCCGTGTCCGTGCCCGCCCTGGACTGCGGTGTGAGCAGCCCCATCGCCGACTGCATCGCGGATTCCGCCGGCGGGCTCACCTTCGACCTGGCCGACTGCGGGCCATCCGGCGCCCCGGAAACCTGGGACACCTCGCTCGTCCTGCGCCGCCGGGACGGGGACGGCGACGCCGAGGAGGTGCGGCTCCCGCTCGTGCAGACCGGGGGCGGCCGGTTGCGGGCCGTGCTGCCGAGCACCATGGAACTGCCCGAGGGGCGCTGGGACGTCTACGCACCGGCAGCCGGTGACGGCGGACCCCAGCGGACCGTGCCCGGCGTGCTCGACCTCCGCTCGCTCGTCGACCGTCGGCCAGACTCCGACCGGCCTACGGTCGCCGTCCGCATCCCGTACGCGACCAAGCACGCCAATCTGTCCGTCCGCAGCTGGCTGCGCGCGCCGCACGCCGAGGCGGGGGAGATCCGGCTGACGGACAGTGGAATCACCGTCGAGGGACGGCTGTACGGCGCGGCGGTCGGCCCTGGTGCCCTGGCCGAGGCGCGCTGCCGCCGGGACCCGTCCCTGGTCCGTACGGCGCCGGTGTCGGTCGAGGGAGCGGCGGCCTTCGCCTTCACGTTCTCCCTCAAGGAGCTGGCCGAGGACTGGGAGGGCGACAGCGAGTCATGGGACCTCTGGCTGCGGCCGGATGCCGACGCGGAGCCGGCACGAATCGCCCGCCTCCTCGACGATGTGCCGGACAAGCAGGACATCTTCTGTTATCCGGCGCAGCCGCTTGCGGCCCCGCAGGGATCCGCCGAGGTCGGTCCGTACTACACCACGGACAACGACCTGGCCGTACGGATCGACCCGGCAGGCGGGGCGGCCGCCTAGGCCCTGTCCGGGCCGATCATGCCGGGCTCGCGACGCCTGGCACCGCGCCTCGCCGCGTTGTCGTCGGTCGCCGATGGCCCCCAGCTACCGCTGGGAGGTGCCCCCACCGCATGGACTCCTCCCTCAGCTACCGCTGGGGGTGCCTCCTGCACCAGACGCCGCTCCCTGATCCGGCCTGATCGACCGGACAGGATCTAGCAGGGATCGGGTCGGGGCGGCGGGGAAAGGCGTGCCCTTACGCTGGACACCCTTGAGGACGGTGATTGTCCTCAAGGGCCGGAAGGGTGAGAGGCATGTTGGAGACTTCGGCACGGCTGCTTCGCCTGCTCTCGCTGCTGCAGGCCCATCGCGAATGGTCCGGCCGGGACCTCGCCGACCGCCTCGGGGTGACCCCGAGAACCGTGCGCCGGGATGTGGACCGGCTGCGCGAGCTGGGCTACCCGGTGCACGCCAGCCCGGGCACGGGCGGCGGGTACCAACTCGGCGCCGGTGCCCAACTGCCGCCGCTGCTGCTCGACGACGAGGAGGCCGTCGCCGTCGCCGTGTCCTTGAGGACGGTGGCGGGCGGCGGCATCGAGGGCATCGAGGAGACATCCGTACGAGCCCTCGCCAAGCTGGAACAGGTGCTGCCATCCCGGCTGCGGCGACGCGTGGCGGCGCTCAACTCGTACACCGTGCCGATGCTCGGCGGGCGCCGAGGCCCGACCGTCGACGCGGCTACGCTGACCGAGCTGGTGCACGCCTGCCGCGACCGGGAGCGGCTGCGCTTCGAGTACCGCGACCACGCCGGGTCGGCGACGCGGAGGGTCGTCGACCCGCACCGCCTAGTCTTCACCGAGCGGCGCTGGTACCTGGTCGCCTGGGACGTCGAGCGGGAGGACTGGCGTACCTTCCGCGCGGACCGTATCACCCCAAAACCGCCGCACGGCCCGCGGTTCGAGCCGCGCACGCCGCCCGCGGAGGACCTCGCGGCATATGTCTCGCGCGGGGTGTCCACCGCGGCCTACGCGGCGAAGGCGGTGGTCCTGCTGCACGCGTCAGCCGAGGAGGCCGCACAGCGGATCTCCCCGTCGGCCGGCGTCCTGGAGGCGATCGACGAGCACAGCTGCCTGCTGCACACCGGAGCCCACACGCTCGACGTGCTGGTCATCCACATCGTGCTGATGGGCTTCGAGTTCGACGTGCGCGAGCCCGCCGAGCTGAACGACCACATCAGGGAGATCGCGGACCGGCTCGGCCGGGCCCTGACCCCGCGGACGGCCGTCACTCCTCGCCTTCCGTGAGCCGCTCCTCACGCCAGGGCGGCGACTGCACCAGCGCCGCCGCCTGCGGGTGGTGCAGGTCGAAGGCGGGCGATTCGGAGCGAATGCGCGGCATGGTCACGAAGTTGTGGCGCGGCGGGGGACAGGACGTCGCCCACTCCAGCGACCGGCCGAAGCCCCACGGGTCGTCGGCCTCGACCCTGCTGCCGTATCGCGCGGTCTTCCAGACGTTGTAGAGGAACGGCAGCGTGGACAGGCCGAGCAGGAACGCACCAATCGAGGAGACCGAGTTCAGCACGGTGAAACCGTCGGCCGCCAGATAGTCGGCGTACCGCCGCGGCATCCCCTCGGCGCCCAGCCAGTGATGGACCAGGAAGGTGGTCTGGAAGCCCACGAACAGCGTCCAGAAGTGGAGCTTCCCCAGCCGCTCGTCGAGCCTCTTCCCGGTGAACTTGGGCCACCAGAAGTAGAAGCCCGCGAAGGTCGCGAAGGTCACGGTGCCGAAGACGGTGTAGTGGAAGTGGCCGACGACGAAGTAGGTGTCGGTGACGTGGAAGTCGATCGGCGGGGAAGCCAGGATCACCCCGGTGAGCCCGCCGAACAGGAAGGTCACCAGGAAACCCACCGACCAGAGCATCGGGGTCTCGAAGGACAGCGAGCCGCGCAGCATCGTCGCGGTCCAGTTGAAGAACTTCACCCCCGTCGGCACCGCGATGAGAAAGGAGAGAAGGGAGAAGAACGGCAGCAGCACCGCACCCGTCGCGAACATGTGATGCGCCCACACCACCATGGACAGACCGGTAATTGCCATCGTCGCCCCGATCAGCGGGAGATAACCGAAGATCGGCTTCCGGGAGAAGACCGGCAGGATCTCGGTGACGATGCCGAAGAACGGCAGCGCGATGATGTAGACCTCCGGATGCCCGAAGAACCAGAAGAGGTGCTGCCACAGCAGCGTCCCACCGAACTCCGGCTGGAACACCCATGACCCGAACCGCCGGTCGGCCTCCAGACACAGCAGGGCTGCGGCCAGCACCGGGAAGGCCATCAGCACCATGATCGAGGTGAAGAGGGTGTTCCAGGTGAAGATCGGCATGCGGAACATGGTCATGCCGGGGGCGCGCATGGCGATGATCGTGGTCAGGAAGTTCACCGCGCCGAGGATCGTGCCGAAGCCGGCCAGCGCAAGACCCATGATCCACAGATCGGCGCCGATACCGGGGGTGCGCTCCTTGCTGTTCAGCGGGGCGTATGCGGTCCAGCCGAAGTCCGCCGCGCCGCTCGGTACGAGGAGGCTGCCGAGCACCATCAATCCGCCGAAGAGGAACAGCCAGTACGAGAGCATGTTGAGCCGAGGGAAGGCGACATCCGGTGAGCCGATCTGCAGCGGCATGATCTCGTTGGCGAAGCCCGCGAAGGTCGGGGTCGCGAACAGCAGCAGCATGATCGTGCCGTGCAGGGTGAACGCCTGGTTGTACTGCTCGCTCGACATCACCTGCAGCCCCGGGCGGGCCAGCTCGGCGCGCATCATCAGTGCCATCAGCCCGCCGGCCAGGAAGAAGACGAAGGACGTGACCAGGTAGAGGTGGCCGATCTTCTTGTGATCGGTGGTGGTCAGCCAGTCGACGACGACTCGGCCCGGGGTCCGTGCGGGTGCGGGACCGGCGCTCGCCTCCGGGATCCGGGTACTCATCGACGCCCCCCTCGCGCATCGCGGTTCAGGCTGCAGGGTCGGTGCTCCACGGGCACGGTATGCCCCGTTCGCCGGGTTCTCCCGGCACCGCGCCGCAGCCCCGCACCGGTCTGAGTCTCGCCTCGATGCCCCCCGCGCGGACAGAGGTCTGTCGTGAGTTCGCCCGGCGGGCGCGTGGGTGGGCGCGCCCGGGGGCGACGGTTCGCATCGCGCTCATGTCCGGTGTTTTCAGACTTTGTCTGCCAGGGCTGCTGCCGCGCCCGAGTACCGCGATCAGACCGGTATAAACCCGCTGTTCGGTATCGCCCCGCAATTCCCTTGAGTGCCGCTCGGGTTCGGAATTCAGAAGACGATGCGAAGCAGTGTCAGAAATGCAATGTGGCGTCTTTGGAAGTGCGTTCTCGGCGGCCGAGAAGGGCCCGTACGAGTGACGGCAATCGGGGCAAACGGGGGGCGCCCCTGTGACACAAGCGTGACGGTCCGTACACTCCGCGGTTGCAAAGGGGTGGCTTCCACCGACTGCGGGACGCGCCTACGGTGGGCTTCATGAACGACACGTCGAACCACATGGAGCCGGCCGACGACGACCCCGAGGCCTATGTCGGACTTGACGTCGGGGCTGCCGAAGAGCGGGCCCGGCAGCGCGGCTGGACCACGGTCCGTACGCTCCCGCCGGACGCGATCATCACCATGGAGTACCTGTCCGGCCGCATCAACCTGGCCGTCAAGGACGGTGAGGTCGTCCGCTGCTGGAAGGGCTGACGGTGCCGCCGCGCACACGCTGACGGTGGCGTCGCCCACGCGCACACGCTGACGGCCCCGGCGCTCGAGCAGGGGCGCCGGGGCCGTCGTACTCCGGGGGATACGTGCGTACCGTCCCCCCGCGAGATCAGCCCCCGGTCCGTCCGTGCGGGGCTGCCGGGCCCAGCGGAGCGGTCGAGCGCGGAGTGCGGTCGGTGTGCGGTGTGCGGTCCGAGTGCGGCGGTCGGCGGCTGCCGGTCGGTGTGACGGGCGTGCGCTCGGACCGCACCGTATGTGCTCGTGGCGGGTGATGCGGCCGTGTCTCGACGCTCCGGACGACGGACGGGGACCCCAGCCCTGCCGGACGAGGCGAACCCGCACCTACGGGTTCGAGCACGGGAGGCAGATCCGCCGCGAAGCCCCGCTGGGTGACCAGCGAGGGGTGGGCGGCGGTCGCGGGGACCGGGGCCGGAGTACGCACACCGTGCTCGCGAAGTCGGTCCCGGGCCGCGAGAATGCGCTGCTCGGCCCAGGCGATGAAGGGTTCGAACCAGGGCAGCGCCAGCAGGATCAGCAGGCCGGCGGCCCATCCGAGCAGCACATCGCTGACCCAGTGCGTACCGAGGTACACGGTGGTCGCCCCGACGCCGAGCGCGAACACGGCGCCGACGACGGACAGCACCCGCCGGGCCTGGGGAGTCGTCGCCAGATAGGCCAGAATTCCCCATGTCACCACGGCATTTGCGGTGTGCCCCGAAGGAAATATATCCCCACCGGCGAACATCTCGGCCGAGCCGACCGTCGTCGCGTAGTGCGGGCCGAGCCGGCCGAGCCCGTACTTCACCGATCCCACGGTGATATTGAGCAGCAGCAGCGCCATGCCCAGGGCGAGCAGCGGGCGCAGGGTGCGCTGCCGCCAGGAGCGCCAGCCGAGCCACGCGGCCACCAGCACCGCGGTCGGCCCGCGCTGGCCCAGCACCACGAAGTAGTCGAGGAAGGCGTGCAGGTCGGGCCACTGCTTGTAGGGCCGGAAGAACATCACCTGCCAGTCCAGGAGGACGAGGTAGTCGCTCACGAAGACGGCCGCGACGATGGCCGCGTAGAACACGACGGCGGAACCGAACAACACCATGCGTGTTCGGCTCATCCGCGGGACATCGCGGCGGCTCGGTCGCTCCGGCTCCTGCTCCAGCCGGGCGAAGACTTGGTCGGTACGCACTCAATCGACGTTACAGGGGGTGAGCGGCGGCCCTGGTGGGGGCACCGGCTTCGTGATGACGATGTGATGTGGAGTAGCCGTCCCACGGCTCGTTATTCGGGCGGCTCCGCCAAAACCCGAGTGACCGGCGGGTGAATTTCTCAGAACCATTGCCCGGCGTCCTGTTTCGAGCGCACCGGCGCGTTTACCTTCCGGTGGCCGTGAATTTTCCGTGAAGTTGCGCTTCTCGCTTTACCGAGGTCGGTCCAGCACTCGGTACCGAATTCGTGATCAAGGGTGTGACCTGGTTCTTCGCGAGGGAGCGAGGGGTCGCGGAGTCCCGCCCGGGCGGTCGGGCGGAGCGCCGGGGCGGCTCGATCGTCCTCACGCTGCGCCGACCACCGCTCACCGCTACGTAGCCCATCGCCCGAATGTACGTGGCGAACACCACGTGTCATCGTTGACGAAGGTCGAGAGGACCGCGCTTCCCGCGCCCCGACTCGCGTACTCTGGCGCTTTACTCCGCCTTTCGGCGCCAGACCGGCCGGCCGCAGTGCCGTGGCACCGGTGACTGCGAGCACACCACTGGGAGGTGCGTACTTTGTCCGGAACGACCACGGCCCGCGACCGGCGGGCAGCGGACGTTCCCTGGCATTCGCGCGGCAGCGGTGGCGGCGGGGCCAACCGCTGGGTCGTGCTGGTCGTCCTCTGCGTGAGCCTGCTGCTCGTCGCACTGGACGCGACGGTGCTCCACGTCGCCGTCCCCGCCGTCACGGAGGACCTCCGCCCCGGCGCGATCGAGCTCCTCTGGATCGTCGACGCCTACCCGCTCGTCGCCGCCTCCCTGCTCATCCTCTTCGGCACGCTCGGTGACCGCATCGGGCGCCGGCGCGTCCTGCTGCTCGGTTACGCCCTCTTCGCCGTGGCCTCGGCCGTCGCCGCCTTCGCCGACGGTCCACACGTCCTCATCGCGGCGCGGGCGCTGCTCGGCGTCGGCGGCGCGATGATCATGCCCGCCACGCTGTCGATCCTCCGCCAGGTCTTCCCCGACCGGCGCGAGCGAGCGTTGGCCATCGGCATCTGGAGCGCGGTCGCCGCGGTCGGCGCGGCCGTCGGCCCGCTGCTCGGCGGCTTCCTCCTCGAGCACTTCTGGTGGGGCTCGGTCTTCCTCGTCAACATCCCGCTGATGGCGGTCTGCCTGCCGATCGGCCGCTGGCTGCTGCCCGAGTCGACCGGCGACCGCAACGGTCCCTGGGACGTGCTCGGCGCGCTGCTGGCCGCGTTCGGCCTGTTCGGCGTCGTGCTGGGAGTCAAGCGGATCGGCGGCCAGGAGGCCGTGCTCCACCCGGCCACCCTCGTCCCGCTGATCGCCGGCGCCGCGCTGCTGATCGTCTTCGTCCGCCGCCAGCGCGGCCGCGAGCATCCCCTCGTCGACCTGCGGATGTTCGCCAGGCCCGCCTTCGGCACCTCGGTGGGCTGCATCGTCCTCGCCATGCTCGCGCTGGTGGGCCTGCAGCTGATCGCGACCCAGTACCTCCAGCTGGTCCTCGGGTTCTCCCCGCTCCAGACCGGTCTGCGAATGGTCCCGCTGACTGTGGCTGCGATGGCCGCCGGGCTCCTCGGCTCCCGTATGCTCCAGCGCTTCGGCCCACGGGCCATGGTCGCCCTCGGCTTCTCGCTCACCGCCGCGGCGGTGCTCTTGCTGACCCTTATGGGCCTGCACGACCGGCCCGGGCTGCTGACGGCGGCCCTCGTGCTGCTCGGCTTCGGCCTGGAGACCACGCTCTTCGGCAGTTACGAATCGATGCTGAGCGAAGCCCCCGCCCAGCAGGCCGGCGGCGCGGCGGCCATCGGGGAGACCTCGTACCAGCTCGGTGCCGGCATCGGCATAGCCCTGCTCGGCAGTGTCATGAACGGCGCCTACGCCCCCGGCGTCTCCTCGGTGCCCGGCGTGCCGTCAGCGGCGAGCAGCGCCGCGGGGCACTCGCTCGGCGAGGCCTACGAGGTGGCGCGCCGCCTCGGTGGCCCCAGCGGTGCCGCGCTGCGCGAGGCGGCCCGCGACGCCTTCGTCCACGGCCTGCACGTCACCCTCGTCGCGAGCGCTCTGCTGCTGTTGCTCGGTGCGTTCGCCGCGTTGCGCCTGCCGCGGGTCATGGAGTGCGGCTCAGGCCGCGAGGCGGCCCCGCGGCCGGAGCGGGCCCCGCACGGGAGCGCGCCGGCCATGACGAGCCCGGTCGGCGCCATCCCGGGCCAGCAGACCCGTACCCGCGCCGGTGTCGGCGCCGAGACACCTCGCTGACCCGGCGCCGTACGGCGGTCACCGTTGCCTGCCGACGGCACATGGTGCGCTGAGCACGGCACCGCCGGCCTCAGCCCCCGCTTCCGCTCGACGAGCAACCACGAGGGCACAGCCCGCCGGACGGCGCCGGGGGAGCGGACGATGGGCCCTCTGGACGCGAGGGGCTGCCTGGTCGTAGCGTCGGCCCCGAGCCGCAAATGATCACTGTCCCCCGGCTTTCTGTTGGGGGGTGCCCCCAGGAGGATCCATGTCTGCGCCGCCGTTCGACCCCAGCGACCTGCTCGGGCTCGACGACCTGCTCAGCGCCGAGGACCTCGCGGTGCGCGCGACGGTACGGGAGTGGGCCGCCGACCGCGTCCTGCCGGAGATCGCCGACTGGTACGAGCGCGGCGAGCTGCCCCGCGTACGGGAACTGGCCCGCGAGCTCGGCTCGATCGGCGCCCTCGGCATGTCCCTCGACGGCTACGGCTGCGCGGGCGCGAGCGCCGTGCAGTACGGGCTCGCCTGCCTGGAGCTGGAGGCCGCCGACTCCGGCATCCGCTCCCTCGTCTCCGTGCAGGGCTCCCTCGCCATGTACGCCGTCCACCGCTTCGGCTCCGAGGAGCAGAAGCAGCGCTGGCTGCCGTCCATGGCCGCCGGGGAGATCATCGGCTGCTTCGGGCTGACCGAGCCCGACTACGGCTCCGACCCGGCCGGAATGCGCACCTACGCCAAGCGCGACGGCTCGGACTGGGTGCTGACCGGCCGCAAGATGTGGATCACCAACGGCTCGGTCGCCGGAGTGGCGATCGTCTGGGCTCGCACCGACGAGGGCATCCGGGGTTTCGTCGTCCCCACCGACACCCCGGGTTTCTCCGCGCCCGAGATCAAGCACAAATGGTCGCTGCGCGCCTCGGTCACCAGCGAGTTGGTGCTCGACGACGTCCGGCTTCCGGCCGATGCCGTGCTGCCGGGGGTGACCGGGCTCCGCGGTCCGCTCAGCTGCCTGAGCCACGCCCGCTACGGCATCGTGTGGGGCGCAATGGGCGCCGCCCGGACCTGCTTCGAGACGGCGGTCGAATACGCCAAGACCCGCGAGCAGTTCGGCCGGCCGATCGGCGGATTCCAGCTCACCCAGGCCAAACTCGCGGACATGGCGGTCGAGCTGCACAAAGGCATCCTGCTCGCGCACCACTTGGGGCAGCGGATGGACGCGGGAACGCTCCGGCCGGAGCAGGTCAGCTTCGGCAAGCTGAACAACGTACGGGAGGCGATCGAGATCTGCCGCACCGCCCGGACGATCCTGGGCGCCAACGGCATCTCGCTGGAGTACCCCGTGATGCGGCACGCGACGAATCTGGAGTCGGTGCTCACCTACGAAGGCACGGTCGAGATGCACCAGCTCGTGCTGGGCAAGGCGCTGACCGGGATCGATGCGTTCCGGTGACGAGGCGCACGGTGAGCGCCCCTGCCCTCAGCTCTGGTTGAAGAAGCCGTCGTTGGCGCGGCGGGCCGCCTCGCCGCTGACCACCTGGTATTCGGCCGGCGTGAGCAGGAAAACCCGGGTGGCCACCCGCTCGATGGAGCCGCGCAGCCCGAAGGTCAGCCCGGCGGCGAAGTCCACCACGCGCTTGGCGTCGGCGGCCTCCATGGTGGTGAGGTTCACGATCACCGGGACGCCGTCGCGGAAGAGCTCCCCGATTCCGCGGGCATCCCGGAAACCGTCCGGGGTGACGGTCGAGATCCGGCGGCCCTTCTCCTGCGCGGACTCGGACGCCACACGCACACGAGGATCGGTCACCCAGGCGTCAGCGGTCTCGGGGCTCTCGGCGTAGTCGTCGTCGTAGTAGCGGTCGTCATCGCTGTCATCAACGAGGCCCAGCCAGGCACTCGCCTTCCGCACCGATCCCATGGTCGCCTCCTCTCGCCACGCGGTCCGTGATGTCCGCCCCCCTATGGTCGTCCATCATGCGGAAGTTGCGCCAAGCGAATAGCCCCCACACAGAAATTTCGTGACGGTACTGGTGCACAACGAATGTCGGAGCGTCAAGGTTCCGGCCACGATGGCTACTGACGGTCTGGATTCTCCGTCGGCGGGCCGCGTTCGCGCACGAACCCCGCAAGCCCGTGCGGCGCGGCTTCCGGGCGGGGTGCGGAGTGGCGTTACGCGGCCCCTTGATCGCGCGAGAAGCGCGAGGGCTGCTGCCACAAGTGCGGCTGCCTGGACTGTGGTTGCGACTGCTGCTGCCCTGCGACTGCTGCTGATCCTCGAGTTCGGCGGGCGGCGGCTCCGGAGGACGGGCGGTGGCTGGCGGCGTGGATGCCGCTACCGCACGGCCCGTGCGGTGGGGTCGGATTTCGGCCAAGTAGCGCCGGTCGGCCGATCCGTGGTGGTGAGGCGCGCCGCCGGGCTCGCCGGCTGCGTCGGCGACCTTTGAGGGCCGCCCGAAACTCCGCCGCGGAGGCGGGATGACACCGGCTCGCCGCACGGGCTGAAGGCGCAGTCGGCCCGGTGTGGACGGCTCTGTGCGCGGCAGCCGGACACGACAGCAGAAAACGCCTCGCGTCGGCGGGACATGACCTTCCCGGCAGTGAAGCGGAACCGTCTGACGCGCTGACACGTCGAACACAACGACCGGCATCGACCACGCCGGTCGCGCCGACGCGCAGTTCCCCCGGTGGTCACCGGCCGCCGGGGCTCTCGGTATGCGCGGATCACGGCTGAAAGACGCCCTTGCGGCCACGGGCCCGCCCGCCAAATACTCCCCCCAGCGTTTGTCAGGGGCACGACGTATCCGAAATCCGGACACATGCGGAATCCGTAGTGCTCGACTGGCTGCGCCTCATGGGCCCGCCCACCCAAGCGGACCCCCGATTCCCCTCTGGAGGAACCAGTGAGGATCAAGCGCACGACCCCCCACGGCGGCACAGCGAGACGTACCCGGCTGATCGCCGTGGCGTCCGGGCTCGTTGCCGCGACGGCGCTCGCAGTGCCCGCCGCCAATGCCGAGACCACCGCACGCTCCTACAGCGCTGAGGCGCTCTCCGCGGCGGGCGACGCGGTGCTCGCCGCAGACGTGGCAGGCACCGCATGGCATATCGACAAGAAGACCAATGCCCTTGTCGTCACTGCCGACAGCACGGTCTCGCGTGCCGAGATCGCGGACATCAAGAAGGAAGCCGGTGCGAACGCCGGCGCCATCCGTATCGAACGCACCCCCGGCAAGCTCAGCAAGCTCATCTCCGGCGGCGACGCCACCTACGCCGCCAGCTGGCGCTGTTCGCTCGGTTTCAACGTCCGCAGCGGCAGCACGTACTACTTCCTCTCCGCCGGTCACTGCACTGACGGCGCGGGCACCTGGTACGCGAACTCCGCCCGTACCACCGTCCTCGGCCCGACCTCCGGCTCGAGCTTCCCCGGCAACGACTACGGCATCGTCCGGTACAGCAACACCTCGATCAGCAAGCCGGGCACGGTCGGCAGCCAGGACATCACCAGCGCCGCGGACGCCACGGCGGGCATGTCGGTCACCCGGCGCGGCAGCACCACCGGAACCCACAGCGGTCAGGTCACCGGCCTGAACGCCACGGTGAACTACGGCAACGGCGACGTCGTCTACGGCATGATCCGCACGAACGTCTGCGCCGAGCCCGGCGACAGCGGCGGCCCGCTCTACTCCGGCAGCCGGGCCATCGGCCTGACCTCCGGCGGCAGCGGAAACTGCAGCTCCGGCGGTACGACCTTCTTCCAGCCGGTGAGGGAGGCGCTGAGCGCGTACGGCGTGAGCGTCTACTGATCCGGACTCCCCCGCGCCGCCCGTCCCGGACGCCGTACGGACCCGGAGCGACCTGATGATCCGGGGTACGGTCCCGACCGACCAGGGCGCCGACCCGCAGTGCGACAGGTGAGCCCCTGCCTCGCTCCACCTCCCGGCCCGATGTCCGGGGGAGGACCGGGCGGGGGCTCACCCTGCTCGTGGGCGGCCCCACTCCCCACCCGCCCGGTATCGGATTTATCGTGGAGACCAGGCCCCGAACGGGGTATTGCTCGCGATACGGACGGCAGGTGGCCGTGATGGTCGAGGAGCTCGTGGCGGCGGGTGCGGCGGTACTCTCCTGCGGCGCGGTGTACGCCATGGCAGCAGCCCGTGTGATCAAACAGTACGAGCGCGGGGTCGTCCTCCGCCTCGGACGGCTGCTGCCCAAAGTCCGCGAACCGGGATTCACCATGATCGTTCCGATCGTGGACCGCCTCCGCAAGGTGAACATGCAGATCGTCACGATGCCGGTGCCGGGGCAGGAAGGCATCACGCGCGACAACGTGACGGTACGGGTCGACGCCGTCGTCTACTTCAAGGTCGTGGATGCCGCCGACGCGATCGTCAACGTCGAGGACTACCGGTTCGCCGTCTCACAGATGGCCCAGACCTCACTGCGCTCGATCATCGGCAAGAGCGAGCTCGACGATCTGCTGTCCAACCGGGAGAAGCTCAATCAGGGCCTGGAGCTGATGATCGACAGCCCTGCCCTCGGCTGGGGCGTGACCGTGGACCGGGTGGAGATCAAGGACGTCTCGCTGCCGGAGACGATGAAGCGGTCGATGGCCCGCCAGGCGGAGGCCGACCGCGAGCGGCGTGCCCGGGTCATCAATGCCGACGCGGAGCTGCAGGCCTCGAAGAAGCTGGCGGAGGCCGCCACGCAGATGGCGGACACGCCGTCGGCGCTGCAACTGCGGCTGCTGCAGACCGTGATGGCGGTGGCCGCCGAGAAGAACTCCACGCTGGTGCTGCCCATCCCGGTGGAGCTGCTGCGCTTCCTGGAGCGGGGATCGCAGGGGCTGTATCCGGCGGTCGAGGAGCGGGACGCGGAGCGGACGGCGCCGGCGCCGACGCCACCGGAGTCTTCCGGGGCCGACAGCCCGGTTCCCGCCGAGCCCGGCCAGGCCGATGGTGAGCGTCCGGCAAGTGACCGGTCACCATCGGATTCCGGAACCGGAGGGACTGTTTCCGGACAGGAGTAGACCTCACCCACTGCTGACCACTCATCCGCGGTGAGTGCTCACCCGCCGAACTAAACGTGCCAGAACGCCGATGCGCGCCTTTACGGGGCGCATCGGCGTTCTGGTGTGCGCGGCCCGAAGTCAACCTTGTGCACTGCTTAGCCCCCCGGAATACTTCGGCAGGACTATTGGCATGAACGCGACTATGGACGCTTGCTGTCCTGGTGCGCGTTCTGCCGTCCTCCGGGCCAATGCTCCCCACGGCAGGCCCAACCCCCCACTGGAGGTCCTGAGTTGAAGCATCGACGGATCACAAAGCGGCGCACGGCGATCGCGGGTGCGGGACTGGCGGCGGTCGTCGCCGCAGCGCTCACCTTGTCGAATGCCAATGCGTCGCCCTCCGCCCCGAGCCCGGACACCCTGTCTGTCTCGGCGGCGACGAAGCTGGCGTCCGCGGTCGTCTCCGATCTCGGCGCCGACACGGCCGGCTCGTACTACGACGCCAAGGCCAAGAAGCTCGTGGTCAATGTCCTCGACGAGGCGGCCGCGGACGCGGTCCGCGAGCAAGGTGCCGAGGCGAAGATCGTACGGAACACGCTCGCCCAGCTGACGTCGGCGCGCGAGACGCTGGCCGACAAGGCCACGATTCCGGGCACCTCATGGTCGATCGACCCGCGGACGAACAAGGTCGTCGTGACGGCGGACCGCACCGTCAAGGGTGCCGCGCTCGGCCGGCTCAACAAGGTGGTCGACAGCCTCGGCGGCAAGGCCGTGGTGGAGCGGACGGCCGGTGAGTTCAAGCCCTTCATCGCGGGCGGCGACGCCATCCACAGCAGTGGTGCACGCTGTTCGCTCGGCTTCAATGTGAAGGTGGGCGACGGGGCCGGTTTCCTCACCGCCGGTCACTGCGGGGACGAGGGCAGCACGTGGTCCGAGTCCGCGGGCGGCTCCGCGATGGGCACCATGGAGAAGTCCAGCTTCCCGGGCGACGACTTCGCACTCGTGAAGTACACGGGTGATGTCGAGCACCCCAGTGCGGTGAACCTCTACAACGGCAGCACGCAGGCGATAGCCAAGGCCGGCGAAGCCACCATCGGTCAGAAGGTGCAGCGCAGCGGCAGCACCACCCAGGTGCACGACGGCGAGGTCACCGGCCTCAACGAGACCGTGAACTACGCCCAGGGCACGGTCGAGGGTCTGATCAAGACCACGGTCTGCGCCGAGCCGGGCGACAGCGGCGGCGCGCTCTTCGCCGGTGACACGGCGCTGGGCCTGACCTCGGGCGGCAGCGGCAACTGCACCTCGGGCGGCACGACCTTCTTCCAGCCGGTGCCTGAGGCGCTGGAGGCGGTCGGCGCCGAGATCGGCTGATCTCGGCCTCGTCGCCCCACGCCATCGGCACCCCCGATGCGTCATCCGGCCGTCGGAACGGCCGGCCAGCCGGTCTCCGGACACCACCCATAGTGTCCGGAGACCGGCGCCGTCGCGTCCGAGTCCCCCACGGCCCCGGGGCGCGACGGCCCCATGAAAGACCTCGCTCAGCGGGTCTTCGAGCGGCAGTTCCCAGCCTGCTCCGCCGGACCCGCATCGTCGGCGGTCGCGCTGGTGTCCCGGGTCAGAAGGAGAAGACGCCCCCCTGGGAGCCCTCCATCACGCAGCGGTTGGCGAAGGTGTGGGACCAGGAGACCCTGCGCCCTTCCCAGACACCGTCCGCGGTGACCACGACCGGGTCCCAGATCCTGGTGCACACGCGGGTGGAACCGCTGGTGTCGGCCAGCTGCTCGAAATCCCCCTTCACCTCGTGCAGTTGCGCACACGCCTGTGAGGCCGCCGGGTGCGTGCCGGTCGGCTTGGGGCTACAGCTCAGCAGTACGGCCCGCTCCACCGCGGCGGTCGCCGCGTCCTCGCCCCTGCCGGTGGTGAGCACCAGCGCGGAGGGGGCGTACAGACGCTCGGCGTCCGCAGGTGCGGCCTGCGCCGTACCGGTCGTGCCCGCCAGGGCTCCGACGGTCAGAGCGGCAGTCGCTCCCAAGGCCCCCAGGGTGTACCGCATATCGAACTCCTTTGTTCTCGCGGGTGCAGATTCCGGACCGGAGTCTTGCTCATGCGAACAGTGAATGCACGCCCGGCGGTCACTTCTGGTCGCGAGGTGGCAGCAGATCGTGCCCGAATGGACATTCGGGCAGGTCAGGGGTGTGCGAAGAGAATGTGAACGCCGTCCATAATGTGGGCAAAACTGCTTCGTTCAAGTAAAAACAACCATCTGAGCTGCGCAAATGCCTAAACGGGCGGTTGGCCGGCCGGCTCACCTCGACCGGAAACCGACGTTCCTCGTCTCATCTGCCGACGGCCGCGACGGATCCGTACGCCGCCCGGACCGGCTGGCGACCGTGCGGCCGCGGGTCCGGGTGGCGGGCCGCCGTACGGTGATGTCCGATATCCGCCAGCATCCGCTCGCCCGGGCGCGCACAGTGGACTCGTGATGAACGAAGACAGCAGGTACGAGGCGGTGCGCAGCAGGGACGCCCGATTCGACGGTGAGTTCTTCTTCGCCGTCTCCACCACCGGCATCTACTGCCGCCCCAGCTGCCCCGCGATCACCCCCCGGCGCGAGAACGTCACGTTCTTCCCCACCGCGGCCGCCGCCCAGAGCTCGGGATTCCGCGCCTGCCGCCGCTGCCGCCCCGACGCGGTGCCGGGCTCCGCCGAGTGGAACGCCCGCGCAGACGTCGTCGGCCGGGCCATGCGCCTGATCGGCGACGGCGTCGTCGACCGCGAGGGAGTGGCCGGGCTGGCCGGCCGCCTCGGCTACAGCGCCCGGCAGGTGCAGCGTCAGCTGGGCGCCGAACTCGGCGCGGGCCCCATCGCACTCGCCCGGGCCCAGCGCGCTCACACCGCACGAGTGCTGCTGCAGACCACCGAACTGCCCGCAGCGGAGATCGCTTTCGCAGCCGGCTTCGCCAGCGTGCGGCAGTTCAACGACACCATCCGGGCGATCTACGCGACAACGCCCGGCGAGTTGCGCGCCGCCCGGCCCGGCCGCGCCTTCCGCTCCGGAGCGCCTGAGTCGGGGCCGGGGGCCGGAGCGGCCGGTGTGCCGCTGCGGCTCGCCTGCCGAGGGCCGTATGCCTCCGCCGAGCTCTTCGACCACCTGGGAGCGCGGGCCGTCACCGGCATCGAGGAGATCACCGGCGAGCGCGGTGCGCGGACCTATCGGCGCACACTGCGGCTGCCGCATGGCACCGGCATCGCCGAGGTCCGCGAGAAGCCGGGCGGGGGCGCCGCCAGGCCGGGGCCCTCCCGCCGGATGCGGGGTGGAAGCACCCCCAGCGGCACTGCCACCCGTACGGAGTCCGGGGCGGGCTGGCTCGAGTGCCGGTTGCACCTGGACGACCTGCGGGATCTGACCACGGCCACGCAGCGGATGCGGCGTCTGTTCGACCTGGACGCCGATCCGTACGCGGTGGCCGAACGCCTAGGCGCCGACCCGGTGTTGGGCCCGCTCGTCGCCGCGCTTCCAGGCCTTCGGTCCCCCGGAGCGGCCGACGGACCGGAGCTGGCCATCCGCGCCGTCCTGGGCCAGCAGGTCTCGGTGGCCGCCGGACGGCGCCTGGGGGATGCGCTGGTGGCGGCGATCGGTGCACCGCTGGCCGCTCCGAGCGGCGGACTCACCCATCTGTTCCCGCGGGCGGAGGACATCGCCGAGGTCTCGCTCGAGGACTTCGGCATGCCCGAATCCCGGCGCACCGCGCTGCGGACGCTGTGTGCGGCGCTCGCGGACGGCACGGTCCGCCTCGACCCGGGGGCCGACCGGGCCGAGGCGGAGCAGGCGCTCCTCGCCCTGCGCGGCATCGGCCCCTGGACGGCCGGCTACATCCGCATGCGCGCGCTGGGCGACCCGGACGTGCTGCCTGCCGGGGACGCCGCCGTACGGGCCGCACTGCGGCGCCTCGGCGCCTCGACGGCGGACACCGACGCGTGGCGGCCCTGGCGCTCGTACGCCACCCACCACCTGTGGAACTCGGCTGTCCGGGTACAACGAGGCGACGCCATGGACGTGTATCAGGAAAAAGCTTGACGAATGGTGAGAGAGGAACGAGAGATGACCGTCTACATGACGATCGGCAGCCCGCTGGGCGAACTGCTCCTCGTCGGTGAGGAGTCCGCGACGGCGCAGGGCGGCATCGCGCTGGCGTCGCTGTCCATGCCCGGCCAGAAGGGCGCGGCAACGGTCGAGGACGACTGGCGCCACGACCCGGAGGCCTTCGCCGGCATCGCAGCGCAGCTGCGCTCGTACTTCGACGGCGAGCGGACCCGCTTCGACATCGAACACATCACCCGGGGCACCGACTTCCAGCAGCGGGTCTGGAAGGCGCTGGAGGCCATCCCGTATGGCAGCACCATCAGTTACGGGAAGCTCGCCGAGCAGATCGGTCTGCCCCGCGCGGCGGTCCGCGCCCTCGGGGCGGCGATCGGCGCGAATCCGCTGCTCGTCGTGCGCCCGTGCCATCGCGTGATCGGTGCGGACGGCTCGCTGACCGGCTATGCGGGCGGTCTGGAGCGCAAGCGCCGGCTGCTGTCCCTCGAGGGCGTCAGCAACACCGCATGGGGTGACGCCGACAGCGGCGCTGCGGACCCTGGCTGACCGCAATAAACGCTCGACGCGCTGCCCGCATCGTGTCGTACGGATGTTCGAGAGTTGGGCTATGGTGGGGAAGGGGGATGACGAGAAGGATTCGGCCAGGGGGTGGGCGAGTGGCAGGAGGTGCGGATGCCCGGGTTCACGCATCTGCACACCGTCTCCGGGTTCTCCATGCGGTACGGGGCCGCGCATCCGGAGATGCTGGCCGCCCGTGTCGCCGAGCGCGGCATGGACGCTCTCGCGCTGACCGACCGGGACAGCCTTGCCGGGACGGTCCGGTTCGCCCGGGCCTGCGGGAAAGCCGGAGTGCGACCGCTCTTCGGCGCCGGTCTTGCGGTGCGGGAACGCGCCCAGGACCTCGGGGGGCGTACGTCCCGCAGGCGCACTCCGGTGCGCGGCGGGGCGTTCATCGACGAGTCCGCGCCCCGCGTGATCTTCCTCGCGCGGGACGGTGCCTCAGGCTGGGCCACTTTGTGCCGGCTGATCTCCGCCGCCCATGCGGACCCCGACGCCGAGCGGCCCCTCCTGGGATGGCCGGATCTCGAAGAATCCGCGGACAGCGGGCTGACCGTGCTGCTCGGCCCCGACTCCGAGGTCGGCCGGGCGCTCGCCACGGGCCGCCCCGACCGCGCGGCCCGACTGCTCGAGCCCTGGCGGGAGATCCACGGAGACGCGCTCCGGCTGGAGGCCGTGCACCTGGGGCGTACGGGCACCGGTCCCGGCTCGCTCCGGCTTGCCGCCCGTACTCTCGGCTTCGCCGCGGACCAGGGCGTACGGGTCGTGCTGACGAACGCCGTCCGCTACGCCGACCCCCGGCAGGGTCCGGTCGCCGATGTGCTCGACGCCGCCCGCCGTCTCGTGCCCATCGACCCGCGCAAGCCCGACACCCTCGACACCGGTGAGCGCTGGCTCAAGGACGCGCCGGACATGGCCCGCATCGCCGAGCGGATCGCCGAGGCCGCGGGCTTCCGGCGGGACACCGCACGCCGCCTGCTGGAGGAGACGCAGCGGACGGCCGCCGAGTGCCTGGTCGATCCCGAGGACGATCTCGGCCTCGGCAGTGTGCACTTCCCCGAGCCGCACCTGGTGGGCGCGGAGCGGCGCACCGCCGACCGTGCCCTGCGCTCCCGCTGTGCCGCCGCCATGGTGCTGCGCGGCTACGACCGCAGCCGGGAGCGCTGGGAGCGACTTCACGAGGAGCTGGACATCATCGCGTTCCACGGCTTCGCCTCGTACTTCCTCACCGTCGCCCAGGTCGTCGACGACACCCGGGCCCTCGGCATCCGGGTCACCGCCCGCGGTTCCGGCGCCGGGTCCTTCGTCAACCACCTCCTCGGCATCGCGCACGCCGACCCCGTGGAGCACCACCTGCTGATGGAGCGCTTTCTGTCCAGGGACCGGCGCGTGCTGCCCGACATCGACATCGACGTCGAATCGGCGCGACGGCTGGAGGTCTACCGCGCGATCTTCGACCGCTTCGGGGCGGAGCGGGTCGCCACGGTCGCCATGCCCGAGACCTACCGGGTGCGCCATGCCATCCGGGATGTGGGCGCGGCCCTGGGAATGGACCCGGCCGAGGTCGACCGACTCGCCAAGGCCTTCCCGCACATCCGGGCCCGTGACGCCCGGGCGGCGCTCGCCGAACTGCCTGAGCTGCGCCCGGTCGCTGCCGAGCAGGAACGTTACGGCAGGCTGTGGGAGCTGGTCGAGGAGCTCGACGGTCTGCCCCGGGGCATCGCCATGCACCCTTGTGGGGTGCTGCTGTCCGACGCTTCACTGCACGCTCGTACGCCGGTCGTTGCCAGCAGCGGCGAGGGCTTCCCGATGTCGCAGTTCGACAAGGACGACGTCGAGGAGCTGGGACTGCTCAAGCTCGACGTCCTCGGCGTGCGGATGCAGTCCGCGATGGCGCACGCGGTGGCCGAGATCGAACGGGCCTCGGGGGAGCGGGTGGACCTGGACGACCCGGCCATGGTGCCGCCGGGCGACCCGGCGACGTACGACCTGATCCGGTCCACCGAGACGCTCGGCTGCTTCCAGATCGAGTCGCCGGGCCAGCGCGATCTGATCGGGCGGCTCCAGCCCAGCACCTTCCACGACCTCGTCGTCGACATCTCGCTCTTCCGTCCCGGGCCGGTCGCGGCGGACATGGTGCGCCCCTTCATCGAGCGGCGGCACGGGCGGAAGGCGCCGGGCTATCCGCACGAGGACCTGGAGGAGGTGCTGCGCGAGACGTACGGCGTCGTCGTCTTCCACGAGCAGATCATCGAGATTCTGCGGATCATGACCGGTTGCGGGCGGGGGCGCGCGGACGAGGCGCGCCGCGCGCTGTCGGATCCGGAACGGCAGGGGCGGGTACGGACCTGGTTCTGGCGGGAGTCGGCCAAGCGGGGCTACGAGCCGGAGGTGCTGGCGCGCACCTGGGAGATCGTCGAGGCGTTCGGTTCGTACGGCTTCTGCAAGGCACATGCCGTCGCCTTCGCCGTGCCGACGTACCAGTCGGCCTGGCTGAAGGCCCATCACCCGGCCGCCTTCTACGCGGGGCTGCTCACCCATGACCCCGGGATGTACCCGAAGCGGCTGCTGCTGGCGGACGCGCGGCGGCGCGGAGTGCCGATCCTGCCGCTGGATGTGAACCGGTCGGGATCGGCCTATCGGATCGAACTGGTGTCTGGTGATAATGCTGCTTCAGGGGGCAAGTGGGGCATACGGCTTGGTCTCTGCGATGTGCACGGCATCAGCGAGGCCGAGGCGGAGCGGATCGCGGACGGGCAGCCGTACGCCTCCCTCCAGGACCTGTGGCGGCGGGCCCGGCCGGGACGGGCCATCGCCGAACGGCTGGCCCAGGTCGGTGCGTTGGACGCCTTCGGCGGGAACCGGCGCGACCTGCTGCTGCACATCGCCGAGCTGCACCGGCGGCAGAAGGCCTCCCGGCGGGACGGCGGCCCCCACGCCGGACAGCTTCCGCTGGACGCGGACCCGGGTGCCGCGGCCGTCACGGAGCCGGTGGGACTGCCCGACCTCGACGCGGCAGAACGGCTCGGCGCGGAGCTGAACGTGCTCGGCATGGACACCTCCCGCCATCTCATGGGCGACCACCAGGAGTTCATGGAGGAGCTGGGCGTGACCCCGGCGCAGCGGCTGGCCGACGCGCGGCACGGCGAGACGGTGCTGGTCGCCGGCGCCAAGGTCGCCACCCAGACCCCGCCGATCCGTTCCGGGCGCCGGGTCATCTTCACGACCCTCGACGACGGTACGGGCCTGGTCGACCTGGCCTTCTTCGACGACAGCCACGCCTCGTGCGCGCATACGGTCTTCCACTCCTGGCTACTGCTGGTCCGTGGCACGGTTCAGCGGCGCGGACCGCGCAGCCTCAGCGTGGTGGGGGCGGTGGCGTGGAACCTCGCCGAACTCGTGGAGCTGCGCCGCGAGGGCGGTTTGGACGCGGTCGCGGCCCGCCTGGCGGGCACGGGCCCTGACGGCGAGCCGGGCGGCGAACCGGCGCCGGAATCCGCCTCGGAGCCCGGTGACGGGGCGGACTCCGGAGGCGACCGCCGCATCCATCTGCCCACCGGTTACGCCATGCACCCCTGGGCGGACCTCCGCCCCGCGGGCGAGGGCGCCGCCACCGGCCGCAAGCTGTGGCACTCCAGCCCGGGGAGCGCGGGACGATGACCCGGCGAACCCCGAAGCGTGCCGCCTCGCAGCTCCGCCGCTCGGCGGGGAAGCCGCACGGGGCCATGCGCCCCGACGCCCCGCCGCCGAGGGCGCCATACGCGGCCCCGCAGGCAGGTGGCCTGTCAAGTTCCCTGCCCGGCAGGGGGCTTGAGGAGAGGGACGAGTTCGCCGGAGTGCCGGAAGTCGGCGCCTTGGCGACCGGGCTGGGCGACGAGCCGATGGCGGAGTCGGGCCCGGGCGGACGGGCCGGTGCACGCGCGCGTGCCGGAGGCGTGCCGGATCCCGTGCCCGCATGGTCGTCGGTGCGGTTCGGTGCGGGCGTGCGGGCGGATGAGCCGCGGTCTCGCCGCGGGGGCCCGCGGGTCGACGTCTTGGCGGTGCCGCGCGCCGAGGCTCTGGCGGGCGCTCCGGTCGGAGGGTTGCCGACGGTCGGTCAGGACGCCACTGTGGCCGCCGACGCCTCGGCGGCGCGGGCACGCGCGCGTGGGGAGGCGAATGAGGCGGCGCACGTGCTGTATGTGCGGTTTCACGCCATGAGCGGGGAGCCGCTCGGCGACGAGGCGTACGAAGGACTGCTCGGCCTGCTCGGTGAAGTGACCCCCGTCATCGAGGCCCTGCCCCCCGACGCCGCGCTCGCCGACGTGCGCGGCGCGCTGCGCTACTTCCGCCGCGACGCGGTCGGGCTCGCTGAGCTCGTACGCGTTCGCGCGCTCGCCCGCTACGGCGTCGACTGCACCATCGGGGTCGCCGCCAACCCGCTGCTCGCCCGTATGGCTGCCCAGGCCGGACCGACCGGAGCGGCCGGAGCGGTGCGGACCGTTCCCGGCGACCCGGAGGCCGTCGCCGGCTTCCTCGCCCGCAAGCCGGTATCCACCCTGCTCGGGGTCGGCCCGGCGACCGCCCGCACCCTGAGGTCGTACGGCCTGGACAGCCTCGAGCGGATCGCGGCCGTACCGCAGGCCACCCTCCAGCGCATCCTCGGCGCGAGCGCCGGACGGCGCCTTCACGAACGGGCGTGCGGCATCGATCCGACCCCCGTCACTCCGAACGCGCCGGCCCGTTCCATCGGCGCGGAACACCGTTTCGACCACGACGAGTTGGATCCGGACCAGCGGCGCCGGGCGCTGCTCACACTCGCGCACGAGATCGGCACCCGGTTGCGTACGGAGGGCCAAGTCGCCCGTTCCCTGACGCTCACCGTCCGTTACGCCGACCGGTCCACGACGACCCGCGGCCGCGCCCTCCCCGAGCCCACGGCCCACACCCCGGCGCTGACCTCCGCCGCGTACGCGCTGCACGCCTCCCTCGCCCTGCAGCGGGCACGGGTGCGGGCCGTCTCCCTGCGGGCCGAGGACCTGATACCCGCTGAACTGGCCTCCCGCCAGCTGACCTTCGACGACCCGGCGGAGGAGAAGTCCCGTCATATCGAGGCGGCCGCCGACCGTGCCCGGGCCCGCTTCGGTGGGGGCGCGGCCCGTCCTGCCGGGACGCTGCGCGCGGCGTGACGAGGCCGTCGGCACGGACGCGGACGGGCGGCCGACCCGTGCACTCCGGCTAGGCGTTGGCCAAGGATTTGGCCGCCTGGTGAAGGGGATGTGTCGGTTTCTTTACGACCGTGCTACTGGCCAGTTTTGCTACTCGTCCGTAATTTGATGGATGAACAGCTCTCTTGTGATCCGGACCACAGGGTGAAACGGCTACCCCACTCCGTACCGCCCGCAAGGAGATCACATGAAGTTGCCCTGGAAGCGAGCGTGGCGACTCGCGCCCGCGATCCTGCTGACAGCCACCCTGACCGCGGTCCCCACCGCACCCGCCGCCGCGTCCGCCACCACCGTCTCCGCGACCACCGTCTCCGCCGCCACGACCAGCGGCTGGAACGACTTCTCCTGCAAGCCGTCCGCCGCCCATCCCCGGCCGGTGGTCCTCGTGCACGGCACCCTCGGCAACTCCGTGGACAACTGGCTCGGCCTCGCGCCCTATCTGGTCAAGCGCGGCTACTGCGTCTTCTCGCTCGACTACGGCCAACTTCCCGGCGTGCCCTTCTTCCACGGTCTCGGTCCCGTCGAGGACTCGGCCCGTCAGCTGTCCGCCTACGTCGACCGCGTCCTGTCGGCCACCGGAGCCGCGGAGACCGACCTGGTGGGACACAGCCAGGGCGGCATGATGCCGCGTCACTACCTCAAATTCCTGGGCGGCGCGGCGAAGGTGAACGCACTCGTCGGGCTCGCGCCGAGCAACCACGGCACCACGATGAACGGCTTCACCCAGCTGCTCGACCACTTCCCCGGCGCGAAGGAGCTCATCAGCGACAAGACCCCAGGGCTGGCCGACCAGATCCTGGGATCGGACTTCCTGCGGAAGCTCAACGAGGGCGGTGACACGGTGCCCGAGGTGAGCTACACGGTGATCGCGACCAAGTACGACGAGGTCGTCACGCCGTACGGCTCGCAGTTCCTCTCCGGGCCCGGTGTGCGCAACGTCCTGCTCCAGGACCTGTGTCCGCTCGACTTCTCCGAGCACGTGGCCATCGGGCTGTTCGACCGGCTCGCCTTCCACGAGACCGCCAACGCCCTCGACCCCGCCCACGCCACCCCGACGACCTGCTGGTCGCTCGGCTGAACCCCGCGCGATTCCGGCTCCGTTCGGTGCCCGGAGTTCGGTGCCCGGACACGCCGACGCCGCCGCCCCGTGGAGGAGGGAGGGGCGGCGGCGCCTCGGTACGGCGCGTGACCTCGGTACGCCGTACAAACCGCGGCGGTTCAACCGCGGTTGCGTGCGGCCTTTCGGCGGGTGGTCGCGAACAGCAGGGCCGAGCCGAGGGCCAGCACCGCAGCGCCGCCCAGGGCGATCGGGGTGGTGCTGCTGTCGCCTCCGGTCTCGGCGAGGTTGTCGTCCCCGGCCGGTGCGCCCGAGCCGTTCGTCTTGGGGTCGTTGCCCGCGTTCTCCGCCGCGGCCTCGACCGGCTCCGCGGCGTGGTCGTCGCCGCCGTGGCCGTTGTGGTCCACCGTCGACTTGTCGGCACCGGCCTCGATCTGCTCGTCAGTCGGCGTCTCCGGCTGCGGCGCAGGGGCGGAGCCGCCGTTGTCCTTGCCGAAGACGACGTCGGAGCAGGCGTAGAAGGCCTCGGGGCTGTCCGAGCGCTGCCAGATGCTGTAGATGATGTGGCGGCCGGACTTGGAGGGCACCGTGGCGTCGAAGACGTAGGCGCCGTTCTGCAGCGGCGGGTTGGTCACGGTGGCGAACGGCTCGGACTCCAGGTCCGACCACTTCAGCGGCTTCGTCGGGTCGTAGCCGTCCTTGGTCACGTAGAGCTCGATCGAGCCCTTGTGCGGCGCGGTGGCCTTGTAGTTGAAGTTCTGGCTGCCGGCCGAGACGGAGGTCGCCGGCCAGTCGGCGCGCGGCAGATCCAGGCCCTTGTACTTGTCACGACCGGCGCTGCACAGCTTGCCGTCCGGGATGAGCTGCTTGTGCTTCCCCGCGGCGTCGCCGATGTTGACCTCGTGCCAGTCGTAGAACGGCTGAGTGCCGCTCTCCGCGATGGCCGCCTTGCAGGCCGCCGACTTGGGGGTCTCCGGGCCCTCGGCGAAGCAGGCGGCCGTCCGGCTGGCGGGGCCGGTCATGGAACCGTGCGCAGCCGCGGACCCGGCGGCCAGCGCGGTGAGCGCGAGCGGCGCGAGGCCGATAGCGGCGATACCAGCGGCCTTACGACGTGCGGTCATCGCGAGTCTCCTCATCGGTGGGGGGGTGGGTCGGGTGACACGGGCCGCGGCCGGAGGGGGACCGCGAGGGCGGGGTGATGGGCCGCCGGCGCAGCCCCCCGAAGACGGCGCCGACGGCATCTCCCTGTCGCGTCGACCAGCACGCTAGACCCGCAGAGCACCGATTTCCGCTGCTGCGACGGGGGGAAGGCGATCTTTATGGTGCGGTTAAGGGAGCGCTAATCGGGGCCTCAGACAGGGCTGCAGGGAGGCCCACTCAACCGGGCGTCCGGGCGCGCGACCGTCCGTGGTTGTCCAAGCGCGTGTGTCTTGTGTCGTGGTCTGTGGTGCCCAATTGGCGCGGTCCGTGTCCAGCGCCGCCAGGGCGGGCGGCAGTGGCCGCAGCAGTCCGGGCGTCCCGCCCACGGGCGGGACGCCCGGCGCGTCCGGCTCAGGAAGTGGTCAGTTCGTAGAAGCCCCTGCCGAACGTGGCGGCCACCAGTCTGCGGTGCCCCGCGTCGTACTCGATGTCGTCGACCGGAACCTGCGGCATGCCACGGCCGAGGCGCAGCCAGCGGCCGCCGCCCGTGCCGCTGGTGAACACGCCGTGGTCGGTACCGATGTACAGGACGCCGCCCCGCGCGACGACCAGGTCGTTGACGGGCGCCGCCGGGAGGTTGCCCGACAGGTTCCGCCAGTGCCGGCCACCGTCGGTGCTGCCGTACACGTGGGGCAGCGGGGAGCCGGAGCGGTAGCCGGAGTGCGTCGTCCAGATCTGCTCGGGGTCGTTCGGGTCGACGACCACGCGGGTCACCCAAGGGCGCCCCTCGGCCAGCTTCGTCCACGTCGCCCCGAGGTCCTTGGTGACCCACACGCGGCCGTCGTCCGTGCCGACGTACACGGTGTGTCCGTCGCCTGCCGGGGCGATCGAGGTGATCGTGCCGTAGTTGGTGTAGATGGGGTCGGCGCCCGGGCCGCCGGTCAGATCGGGGCTGATGGGCCGCCAGGTCACGCCGCCGTCCGTGGAGCGGTTGAGCACCTCGGAGCCGTAGTAGAGGACCTTCGGGTCGCGGGGGTCGAAGACGACTGGGGTGAACCAGTTGCGGCGCTTGAAGGTGGTCGTGTCCGCGAAGTACGTGAGCTTGTCGCCGCCGTCGGTGGAGCGGAAGCAGTTGCCGTACTGGTAGCAGGCGAAGACGTTGTCGACGTCGGTCGGATTGATGAGGTTCTCCTCGCCGTCGCCGCCGAGGTACTCGTTGAACCCGTCCCCGCCCCAGGAGCGCAGCGAGCCGTTGTCCTGGGCCCCGCCCGAGATCCTGGTGACGTCCTGCGGGCTGATCGCCGCGCTGTAGAGCTGGGTGTACGGCTGGTGGCTGGCCTTGACCCAGCCGCCGTCGCCGCCGGTGTCGGAGCGGTAGACACCGCCGTCGTTGCCGAGGTAGACGCGGCCGGGGCGGCGCGGGTCCCACACCATGGCGTGGTGGTCGACGTGCATGCTCTTGTCGTCAGCCGTCCAGGTGGTGCCGCCGTCCTTCGTCGTCAGCAGGGCGACCCCGGCTACATGCACGTGTTCGGTGTTCCGGGGGTCGATCCACACCTTGCCGAACCACCATCCGAAGCTGGACTGGGAGTCGGTGAGGTCCTTGTTGGCGGGGGTGCGGGTCCAGCTGTCGCCGGCGTCGGCGGAGGTGTAGAACCCCTCGAAGGGGCCACTGGACTTGTTGACGATCGCATAGAGCCGGTCGCCGGCGACGGCGAGGCCGATGCGCCCGACATCGGGGCCCGGGGCGGGCAGGCCACCGCCGAGCCGCTGCCAGGTCCGGCCGCCGTCCGTGCTGCGGAAGACACCCGAGCCCACTCCGCCGTAGGTACGCACGTCGGGGCGGCGGCGGTGGTCCCACAGCACCGCGTAGAGCCGGTCGCCGTCGACGACGATCTCGGTGGCGCCGGTGAACTCGTTGGCCCCGGTGAGGATCCGCTCCCAGGTGGCGCCGCCGTCGTCCGAGCGGTACACGCCCCGGTCGCCACCGCCGTTGTACAGCGATCCGGCCGCGGCGACGTAGATGCGGCGAGGGTTGGCGGGGTCGATGGTGATGGCGCTGATCGCACCGGAGTCGCGCAGGCCGAGCGGCGTCCAGTGGGCGCCACCGTCGGTGCTGCGGTACAGCCCTGTCCCCTCGTAGGTGATGCTTCCGCCGCCGGGATTGGGCTCGCCGGTGCCGACGTACAGGGTGCCGTCCGGGGCGGTGGCGACCGCGCCCATGGCCTGGGTCCAGCTGTCTGGCCACACCGAGTGGAACGTCTGCCCGGCGTCGGTGCTGCGCCACAGCCCGCCGCTGGCGGCCGCCGCATACAGGGTGTCGGCGCGTATGGGGTCGAGCGCGAGGGAGACGATGCGCCCGCCGATGTTGGTGGGTCCGATGGCCTTCCAGCGCCTGCCGGTGGCGGGCAGTTGGCGCGCCTGTGCCGCGGCGAGGTCGTGGGCGTGGCGCGGAATCGACTCTCCCGGCAGGGTTTTCTGGAGGTAGCGGTACTCCGCGGGGGCGGCCGGTCCACGGACCGGCCGGTAGACATCGGATGGCCTAGGCGGCGCCGCGGCCGCCGGTGCTATGAGGACCGCGGCACCGGTGACCGCGGCCAGAACCAACGCAAGCAGACGTCTGCCCATGACACCTTCCTTGTTGCCATGACCGCTTCAAACAGCGATGACCTTACGAGAGAGGGGAGTTGAGCAGAAGAGCGCGAGTCGGCTCTTGCGACAGGCCGGCGGGCCTCACCCACCGAACCCACCCGACCCGGCGCTATCCGCGAAGCAGCAACGATCACTCGGCGGCGTGCGTCTCGACGTGTACGGAAAGGCCCTGGCAAGCATGTCTGGGCGAGTCGATGAGCGAGTACAGGAGTCCCCTGGACGCCGACCAGACTTCCCGGCACACCCTGCGTAGCCATGACGCCGTTCTTTGCGCCTCATGGGCCTGCAGGCTCAGCAGAAGCCGATTCACCTGCTGATACGCAGGTGAGCGGGTCCGTATACGCCAAGACGCAGGCGTATACGGACCCGCTCGGGAGCCGAGCCGCCGGGGGACGGTCAGACGTTGGTCTTCATCGGCTCCTGGTCTTCGTGGGCCTCGTCCGTTTGGCCGGCCTGGCGGGTGTGGACGAACTCCAGGTCTGCAGCGTGAGCAGGGATAGCCGGAGAAGAAAGGGAGAGGAAGCACCGGATGACGAGGACGGCTGTTGTCGTGGGCGCGGGAGTATTCGGCCTGTCGAGGGCCAGAGAGCTGGGCGCCCGCGGCTGGCACGTCACCGTCGTCGACGCCCTGATGGCCCTGGTCATCAAAGGTCGGCGCTGAGCCAAACGCAGCCGCGGCGACAGGTGTCGGAAGGGTGTCAGAGAGGCCCGACCTGCGCGGCGGATGAGTGGTGAGACCGCGAGGGACGGCTGGAGGTCGCTGGAGATCGACTTGTAGAGAACCTAAAGCGTCTTCCGCGAACCTTACTGGCGTCGGACGGAAACACCCGACGCCAGGAATCCTGAGGGGGAGGGAAATCTGATGCTCCGCATCGCCTCGTCGCCTCGCGTGACCACGTCCCTGCTGGTGGTCGCGGTCGACGGCGGTGCTCCGCACCCAGACCAGCCGCTCCCTCTCCCCGCCGGAAGTCGCCCCCCATGTCGCCGGCGCCGCCGTGGACCTCACCCTCTGCACCGCCGTCGGTACCGAACTCGACCTCGGCACCCCGGTCAACGCCAGCCCCGAGGAGAGCGACGGCGCGTGCTACACCGCGGCGCCCAACATCTCCGACATCGCGCGGGACAACCGCCGTGTGCTGTCCGACGCCCTCACCAGGGCCGGGTTCGTCAATTACCCCACCGAGTGGTGGCACTGGTCGTACCGCGACCGGTACTGGTCGGCTATGACCGGGCGCCCGGGGCCCTGTACGGCCCGCAGCGGCCATCGCGATCGCAGCCGGAACACTGACAACTGCGGGGGCAGTGCTGGCCCTGGCACGCTGTCCGCGGTGCTGTCCGCGGTGACACGAGGGGGAGATCGTGACCGGGTCACAGGACGCACAGAGCCTGGGCGCGCTGCTGCTGAAGCTGAAACGGCGCGGTGGGGTCAGCTACGCCCAACTCGCGAGAAGGACGTACACCAGCAGTTCGACACTGCACCGTTACTGCACGGGCACGAGTGTGCCCCCCGACTACGACGTGGTCGTGAGGCTGGCCCGGGAGTGCGGTGCCACGCCGGCTGAGCTGAACAAGCTGCTGCGGCTGTGGACGGCCGCCACGGAGGATGCGCAGCGAGCGGATCCGCTTGCGTCGGATGGATCGCATGGGGACGCGCCGCCCATGGGCGCGTCGCCTTCGACTGCGCCACTTCCGGAAACGTTACGTCCGCAGTCACCGTCCGAGAATCCGCGCGCCGCAGAGCCCTTACCCGTATCCCCCCTGGTCCGTTCCTCGGCCGCGCGCCCCCGCCGATTGCCCGGCCCCGCCGTCCTCTTGGCGCTGCTTCTCGGTGTCCTGGTGTTCGTGCTGGCGCCGAACTCCGGGCTGCCCGCGTCCTCGCAGCCGCCTGCGCCGCCCCGCGCGCCGGGCTCCTCGGGCTCCCCGGGAGACCAGTGGACCGACACTCCCCATCTGGTTCCCGAGACGACCTTCGGAGTCACCATCAACAGCTCCTCCGGCGTCATGCCGTCGTTCCGAGTCGGCAGCGTGCGGCTGTGGGACAGCGGTACCCGCTGGGCGAACATCCAGCCACGGCGCGGGGAGTTCCGCTGGAGTACCCTCGACCGGCTAGTCGACGGCGCCGAACAGGCCGGGCGGCCCGTCTTGTTCGTCCTCGGGGGTACGCCGGCCTGGGCGGCGCCGAAGGGGCCGAAGTCGGTCTACGCCGACGGTTCCCGTACCGCGCCCCCCGACGACCTCGCCGACTGGGATGCCTTCGTCAGGGCGCTCGGCGAGCGCTACCGGGACCGTATCGAGGCGTACGAGCTCTGGGTCATGGCCAACGACCGGCGCTTCTACTCAGGCAGCGTGGAGACGCTTGTCGAGATGACCGAGCGGGCGGACCGGATCCTGAAGGACGCCGCCCCCGAGGCCACGGTGGTCTGCCCGGGCATGGGCCGCCTGTGGGAGCGCGACGCGCTGCCCTTCCTGCGGCGTTTCGCGAAACTCGGTGGATACGACCACTGCGATGTGGCGGGGATCAAGCTGCATCAGCGGCACGCGTCGGATCCGCCGGAAACCATGGCCAAGGTGCTGACCGCCGTGGATGAGACCCTGCACCGGGTTGGTGTGCACCCACCGCTGTGGAGCACAGGGACGACATACGACCTGCCGCTCCAGGGGTCACTCTCTCCCGAGCGCGCCCGCGACTACGCCGTCCGCTTCTTCTTGGTGGGGCTGTACGGACGGGAGGTCAACCTACGGCGTATGTACTTCTACAACTGGGGGAGCGGCCACATCCCGATCGTGCTTCAGGCCGAGGGCGCGCCACCCACCAAGGCCGCCCGGGCGGTCGAGCAGCTGCAACGATGGCTCGCGGGCGCCCGTATCCATGGCTGCGGACACGGGGCGGCCGAGGGACTGCCGGACAAGGTGTGGCAGTGCGGATTCTCGGGCGGGCCGCACGGGCCGGGTGGCCGTGCGGTCATCCGGTGGGCCGAGTCCGGTACGGCCACCACCATGGTGGGGTCCCGCGGCCGGTCTGTGCACGCTCTCGACGGGACTGTGGTCCCTGTTCAGGTCGGTGACGAAGTCGAGATCACCGAGGAACCGGTGTTGATCTCCAGCCGACGGGTTCCCGTCGGCGACTGATGACGGTCGCCGATGCCAAGTGATCGCGAGCGGGCGGTCGGAGCCGACCCGGCCAGGGGGATGGCCCGGGGCGTGGCGCGTCGTCGGCTCCCGAAGGGATTCCTGCGCTCCTCCAGCGAGGAGAAGATCACCCGGTCCTCTCCCGCTCCCCGACCGTCGCGGGAGGTACGGCAGCAGAATCCTCGATGGAGCCGGCGCTCCCCGAGCGCCTAGAGGTGGCGCCGCCGGAGGAGCGGTCGATCACCACCACGAGGCAGCACCGCCCTGAGTACGAAACCCTGATTTCAGTTCACCTGTCGCCGACAGTACGGGCCCCTTCCCGCCCGGTCGCGGGAAGGGGCCCGTCGAGTCTGACTCGCTATCGGGTCAGCACCGGTAACTCTCGATGTCGATGTCGTAGTTGTCCGACACCTTCACCCAGATGGTCCGTGACGGCCTGTACGTCTTGAATCTGCCGTTCTCCTGGCCGTCCGTGTTCCACTGCACCTTCATCTTGCAGCCGCGGCCAACGCGGAACGAGTCAGTGTCCTTGAACGCAGACGTGTAGGAGTGCTGCCCCGGCTTGAGCCACTTGTATTTGTTGCGGGAGCAGGTCTGCGGACCACGCGAGCGGTTGCTGATGGCTCCGTTTCTGCCACTTCCGCACCAGTCCCGCGCCACCCGGACGTTCCTGCGCGACAAGTTCTGGATCTCGCTGCACCCGAACCAGCTGCAGCCGCCCTGTGCCCCGAGGGCGCCGTCCGGCGCCGTCGGGGACACCTGAGCGGCCTTCGCCCGCGCCGCCGCGCTGGCAGCGGCGTGGGCGGGCACCGAGGCCAGACTGGCCACCGGCAGGGCGAGCGCCCCCGCAGTGATCACCCCTGTGATCGTGCTGAATCTCATGGATCCTTCCCCGTGTTAGGTACGTGCCCCGGACACCTCCCGTCCGGGGCAGCCCCAAGGCTGCAGGGCCTCGAGGCGATCGCCATAACCATGGGACCCCCGGCCGGGGCCGGCAACGCTCTGTGCGACGCGCGGGACGAGCGGGACGTTCCCCCCATCCTGATCTGCAGGTTCGACGGTGCATCGGGACGTGTGGATTCGTTTTGCGCCGGACAACGACACGAATAACGGAGGACGCCTGTTGGGCACCACGGGGCCAACAGATGAGTTGGCCAGGCTTTTACGTGGGCTGAGTACTCCAGTCAGAGTTCGTGTTTCTGCCGCCCCCTTTGCGGTGTCCCGGGCCTGGGCAGCAAGGACGGCGAGGAAGGCATGGGCGAGCATGGCCAGGGTGATGTGCCGATACCAGCCCACGTAACGGCGGACCTCGTACTCGTCCAGGCCGCACTCGTTCTTCGCGGCCTGGAAGCACTCTTCAATCGCCCAACGTGAGCCGGCGACGCGGGCCAGCTCGGCGATCTCGATCCCGATAGGTGCGTAAGCGAGGTAGTAGGCGAGCTCGCTGGGGTCAGACAGGCTGCGGCGGGCTATCACCCAGCGGTGATGGGTTGGCGGATCGGGGTCGAAGACGAGGCTCCTTTCCTGTGATGCCCGAAGGCATCCGGACGGTTTCCGGAGAGAGCTCTCACGGGGACATGACGCGGTGAACGCGGGCGGGGATGCTTAAGGCACTCCTAAGGCCCAACCCGGCGCACGGTGCGATAGCTGCAGCCTTGCCCTGACCTGCACAAAGGGCCGGAGGAAGGCTGCAGGCCCTTACGGTGCGGTTAAGGAACCACTCAGCAGTCATTGAAGAACGAGCCGGTGAGGGCCCGTGGCAGGGTGTTCCCATGACCGGACCGAGCCCTCACGCGAGCCCGCGCTCTCCTGCGCTGGCACTCGTCGAAGCCGTCGTCGACCCCGGCAGCTGGCGCCGCTGGGACGAACCCGTGACCGTCACGACCGAGGACGCGGACTACCGAGCCGACCTGGAGCAGGCCCGTGAGCGCACCGGCCTCGACGAGTCCGTCGTCACCGGCGAGGGCCGGATCCGCGGGCGTCGGGTGGCCGTCCTCGCCTGTGAATTCCGCTTCCTGGCCGGCTCGATCGGCATGGCGGCGGGGGAACGGCTCATACAGGCCGTGGAGCGGGCCACGAAGGAACGGCTGCCGCTGCTCGCCGCCCCCGCCTCCGGTGGCACGCGCATGCAGGAAGGCACGGTCGCCTTCGTCCAGATGGTGAAGGTCACCGCGGCCATCGCCGACCACAAGGCGGCCGGACTGCCGTATCTGGTGTACCTGCGCCATCCGACCATGGGCGGCGTCCTGGCTTCGTGGGGCTCCCTGGGGCATGTCACCGCGGCCGAACCGGGCGCGCTCATCGGCTTCCTGGGCCCGCGCGTCCACGCGGCCCTGTACGGCGAGGAGTTCCCGGCGGGAGTCCAGACCGCGGAGAACCTCCTCGCCAACGGCTTGGTGGACGCCGTCTTCCCCGCGGACCGGCTCCCCGACGTGGTGGCCCGCGCCCTCTCCGTGCTCTGCGGTGACACCGCCGCTGCGGCACCACCGGAACGCCCGGCCGAGGCCCGCGGCCGGGCAGGGGCAGCGACACCGCCGCAGGCGGGCGAGGACCCGGCAGCGGGGGCCGGTCGGGACGCCAGCGGCGGTGCGTCGACCGCGGAGTCGATCCGGCGCTCGCGGCGGACCGACCGCCCGGGCGTGCGTGCCCTGTTGAAGGTCGCCGGTCGCGATGTCACCCCGCTCAACGGGACGGGCGCAGGCGAGCACGACCCGGGCCTGCTGCTCGCGCTGGCCCGCATCGGGGGCACGCCCTGCGTCGTCCTCGGTCACGACCGCCGGGCCGAGGTCGCTCCGCCGCTGGGGCCCGGCGGGCTGCGCGAGGCCCGCCGCGGTATGCGCATCGCCGCGGAACTCGACCTTCCACTGCTCACCGTCGTGGACACGGCGGGCGCCGCGCTCTCCCGGGAGGCCGAAGAGGGCGGTCTCGCCGCGGAGATCGCCCGCTGCCTCGCCGACCTCGTCACCCTGCCCGCCCCGACGCTGTGCCTGCTCCTGGGCCAGGGCGCGGGGGGCGGCGCGCTTGCGCTGCTGCCCGCGGACCGGGTGATCGCGGCCCGGCACGCCTGGCTCTCACCCCTGCCGCCCGAGGGCGCGTCCGCGATCCTGTACCGGACCACGGACCGGGCGTCCGAGGTGGCGGCCCGCCAGGGGGTGCGCTCCGCCGACCTCCTTGCGCACGGCATCGTCGATCGCATCGTCGAGGAGTCCTCCGGAGGGGAGGGCGGCGGTGACGCCGCCGACGAGCCGGAGCCCTTCCTCACCTGCCTCGGCGGGGTCCTGGGCGCCGAACTGGCGTCCCTGCGCTCCCAGGAGCCCGCCGCCCGCCGCACCGCCCGCCGAGCCCGCCACCGCGGCCTGGGAGGGAGTTGACCGCCGACCGCCACAGACCACTGGCCGATGTCCCCCATCCAGTGAGCGGTGGCTGACATTCGCGCGCCACGGCGCGCACGGACCTCGGCGGCTGCACACAATGGGTGCCACAAAGCACAGCCGTCCGCGAGGAGCCCCCGTGAGTCTGAAGGTCGTCGTCGACAGCCATGCCGCCGAGCCGCCGTACGAGCAGGTACGTGCGCAGATCGCCGACCAGGCGCGCTCGGGAGCCCTGCCGGTCGGCTACAAGCTGCCGACCGTGCGTGGGCTGGCCGAACAGCTCGGGCTCGCGGCGAACACGGTGGCCAAGGCGTATCGCGCGCTGGAGTCGGACGGCGTGGTCGAGACGCGCGGGCGCAACGGCACGTTCGTCGCGGCGGCCGGCGATGCCGCCGAGCGGGAGGCGGCCGCAGCAGCTATGGCCTACGCACAGCGGGTCCACCGCCTCGGCCTGGACCGGGCCGCCGCGCTCGCGGCGGTGGAGGACGCACTGCGTGCCGCCTTTACCGCAGGTTGACGCGTCGTGGCTGGTCAGCCCCCCGACGAGGGCGCGGGGCGCTGACCCCGTGGTTCGGGTGCCGACGCTTCCGGGGCGGCCGGTTCGGCGACGATCACGTAGGCCGGGCTGAGAAGCCGTTCGCCCAGCCGGTAGCCGGGCCGGAGGACCACGGCGCATGTGGCGCGGTCGACGTCCTCGGAGGGCGACTGGTAGAGCGCCTTGTGCTGTCTGGGGTCGAACGGTTCGCCGGGTGTGCCGAAGGAGTGCAGCCCCAGCGCTGCCAGGTGGGTTTCGAGGGCGTCGGCGACGGCGATGAAGCCGTCGGTCATATCGCCACGGCCGCGGGCCTCCTCGACGGTGTCGAGGACGGGCAGGAGCTCGCGGAGTACGTCGGCCACGGCGGTCTCACGGATCGCCAGCCGGTCGCGCCGGACCCGCTTGCGGTAGTTGTCGTACTCGGCCTTCAGCCGCTGCAGGTCCGCGGTGCGCTCGACGAGCCGCGCCTGCAGCTCCGCGGGGTGTGGCTGCTGCGGCTGGTCCGGCTGGGAGCCGTGACCGCGCGGGGAGGGCGACGGCATGGACGTCCCGCCTGGGGGCACCGCAGGCACCGTCCAGACGGAGTCCGGGGGAGGCGTCCGAGGGAGGCTCGCCTCGGCGTCCCGGCCGGCGGCCGGCAACGGCGCCCGGGGCCGGGGCCGGTCGACGGCGGACCGGGAAGACGCTGCCAGGGCGGACCGGGAAGGCGGTGCGAGGGCGGCCGGATGGGTGCGCATCGCATCCGAGGCGATCGCCGGCGTCCGCTGCTGGCGTCCGTGTCGAGAGCCGGTCGGGTGACTCATCCGGTACCTCCCTGAGGCTTGTCCTCGTCGACGATCTCGGCGTCGACGACATCCTCCTCGCTCTTCGCCTCGCCGGGCCCCGCGGTACCGGCGCCCGCCGTACCGCCCGCGCCTTCGGCCTGGGCCTTGGCGTAGATCGCCTGCCCCATCTTCTGGCTGACCGCGGCGACCTTCTCGGTCGCGGTGCGGATCTCCGCCGTATTGCCGCCCTCGGCGGGCTCCGCCTTGAGCTTCTCCTTGAGGTCGGCCACCGCCGTCTCGACCTCGGTCTTCACCTCGCCCGGGACCTTGTCCTCGTTGTCCTTGAGGAACTTCTCGGTCTGGTAGACGAGCTGCTCGGCCTGGTTGCG
>NZ_JBQQCD010000023.1:0-86359 GCF_052245555.1 Streptomyces sp. KR80 | reverse complement strand
GCTCCAGACGGTTACGGGCCCGGTCCGCGGGCACGGGGATCGTGGCCTTGATTCCGCGTCTGCGCAGGTAGGAGCGGTTGCTGCGAGAGTCGTAGGCCTTGTCGGCTCGCACACGGTCCGCGCGCTTGCGCGGCCTGCCGAGCCCCAGCCTGGGCACTCGAATCGCTTCAAGGACCGGCTCGAACTGCGGAGAGTCGCCCCGCTGCCCGGCGGTGATGACCGCCGACAAGGGCTTCTGCCCCTGCTCGACGGCGAGGTGGATTTTGCTGGTCAGGCCGCCTCGGGACCGTCCGAGGCCGTGGTCAGCCGGCTCGACGAAGACGCCGCCGGGCGGTTCCTTTTGGAGATCCCCTTTTTCGCCGCCCCGGCGGCGTGCTGGTGGGCCCGGCAGACGGTGGAGTCGACGTTGACCTCCCAGGTGATCAGGCCCTTGGCGTCCGCCTCGGCCTGGAGCCGGGTGAGGATCCCGGCCCAGGTACCGTCCCGCTGCCAGCGCCGGAACAGGTCGTAGACCCGGTCCCAGGGCCCGTAGCGTTCCGGCACGTCACGCCAGGGAGCGCCGGTGCGGGTCCGCCACCGTATGCCGTCTATAAGCTGACGGCGCGTCCACACCTGCGGCCGGCCCGGCTTGATGCCCTGCGGCAGCAGCGGCTCAAGCCGGGCCCACTGGCCGTTCGTTAGATCTCCACGTCCCACGACGCGTGATCATGAACGAAGAAGATCCACTTTCGCAACAGGCCCTAGGCGGCCCGCGGGGCGCCTGAACCCCCTCCCGCGGGGTGGAAGACCCCCGGGGCCACGAACGGCCGCCCATGGCCCTACAGAGACGCTGTGTGACCGCGTTTCCCGTCCCCCCTCGCGCGCGTGCGCGTAGAGCCCCACTCCCAGGAACGGCGCAACTCCGCAACTCCGCAGGTCAGACGCGGGTTGCGGGGATCAACCGGCGCTGTCGACGCAACCGACAGCACCAACTACGCCAAATCAGGCGGGCCGGTGACGCCACGCAACGGCGCACCGGCCCTCATCCACGGTCTTGGAGGACCCTTTCGTGGACTGGAAACAAGCATGGTCGACCACGACCAACACAACCAACACGGCGTTGGACGCGCTCGCACCGATGTGCGCGCCGTTCGCAGCGCGCTGGGACAGGGAGGCGGAACGCCGGACGCAACTGCGGACCCCGGAGAACCTCAAGGCGCTCATGGCGGCACAGCGGGAGCACAACTCCGCCCGCTCCACCTGCGCGATGGCCCACAACCAGCGCAGCGCAGCCCGCAAAGCGTCCAACAACCCGCTGTCCGCGACCCGCCGGGCCGCGCGCACCGCGCACAAGGCCGCCCGGCAGCACCACAGCCAGGCACGGACCGTGTTGAAGGCGGCCCAGAAGAACTACCCAGCCACGCTCGCGACCCGCGCGGTCCAGGCGCACGCCGCGCACACGATGTCGAGCGGCCTGGCCTCGTGGCTGATGTCGGAGGCCGGCCAGACGCTCACGCTGTGGCCTGCGTCCGTGTCGGCGGGGCTGATCGGCCTGAACGCGGCGGGTCTGTGGCTGGGGCGCCGTCAGCCCTCGGTGCGGCTCGATGACGGGATGACCGCAGAGGAGCGCCGCCTGGCATCGCGGCTGGATCCGTCGTTCTGGGTGCCGAACGCCGACGCCCGCGGCCTGTCGGGCACCGTGCCCACCCCTGCCAAGCTCACCCCGGCCGGGCTGGTCTCGCACGTGCGCCTCGACGGCCGGTGGACGCCGAAGACCTTCCGTGCCAAGGCGGATGAGATCCGGGCCCTGCTCGGGGCGCGGACCGACCTGCGCATGGAGATCACCTCTGGCAGCCACGGCGACCGCGCCACGCTCACGCTGCGGACTCGCAGCGCGGCCGACGGCATCGACCTGAGCGGCTGGGCGCCCGGAGCGCCGTGGGGAGTCGACACGGTCACGGGCGAGCCCGTCATGGTCCCGTTGGGTCGGCGGATGCTGGTCGCGGGCACCTCCGGGTCGGGCAAGTCCTGGTCGACTAGGGCCCTGCTCGCGGAAGGCTCCCAGGCCGAGGATCACAGCTTGGTCCTCATCGACCCCAAGCGGGTGGAGGCGATCAACTGGCAGCACCGGGCCCGCACGGCCATCACGCCGGATGAGGTTCTGGCCGTGACCGATGAACTGGTTGCGGAGATGCACGAGCGTCTGGCGCTCATCCCGCGTGGCCAGGACGTGATCGCCATCAGTCCTGAGCGGCCCCGGATCACGGTGTTCGTGGACGAGGGCGCTGAAGTCAAGAGCATGGCCAAGATCCCGGGCTATGAGCGGATCATGGAGAACCTGCGCACGCTCGCGCGGATGGCGCGGGCGGCAGAGATCATCCTGATCTGGGCGACGCAGAAGCCGACCATGGACCGGGACGGGGGCATCGACCCGCAGATCAGCGCGCAGATCACCTACCGGGCCGCCCTTGCACTGTCCACCTCGGGTGAGTCCCGTGTGGTCTTCGGCGAGGACGCCACCGAGAAGGGCTGGCACGCGCATGAACTGCCCATGCCCGGCGTGGCGATGCTGCGCTCGGGACCGAAGGCCAAGCCCAACCCGATCAGCACCCGCGCGTTCTCCCCCGCCGACGTCATTGCCCTCCCGGACCGGCCCATCTGGAACCGCGAATCCTCCCGGCCGTCCGGGAGCAGGCTCCACCTGGTCAAGGAGCCGACCACCCCCACCGCCGCGGCGCCCGCGGCGGAGACGAACCGTGACCGGGTGCTGCAGGCCGTCCACGACGGCGCCCGGACCCTGCGGGACATCACCGACCGGACCGGAATCAACAAGGGCACCGTATCCCGTGAGATCAAGGCCCTCACGGCCGCGGGATCCCTCCGCAAGAGCGACGACGGCATGCTCCTGCCCGGCCGCGAGGCGGCATGAGCACCGCCGCTGTCTGACCTGCCCGACCAACGACAACGGCGGCCCCCTTTCCGCCAAGAACCGGGGCCGCCGCCTGTCCACCTGCCATCTACAGACCTGTGGAGGTCTCCAGCATGACCCAACCCACCGTCCTCCCGCGAGCCTTAACGCCGGGAGCTCCCGCCGCGAGCGGGATGCGGTTCTACCTGACCACCCACAAACGGCACTGGCTGCGCCTGACCGACGTGCCGCTGTTCCTCAAAGCGGAGCACTTCGACCGCGCCACCAAGTGGGACGAAGCCCGCGGCCCCCACGCCGTCGACTCCGGTGGCTTCATGGAGCTCAAGAACAAGGGCACCTGGACCCGCCCGCCCCGCAGGTACGTCGATGACCTGCGCCGCATCTGGGAACACGCAGGCCCCTACGACTGGGCTGCACAGCAGGACTGGATGTGCGAGGAAGCCATCATCAATGGTGGCTGGTTCGGCGGTCAGTACTTCGTCGGCACCCACCTCAGCGTCGCCGAACACCAGCGCCGTACCGTCCACAACTTCCTCGAACTGCGCTCCCTCGCGCCCGACCTGCGTATCGCCCCCGTCCTGCAAGGGCGCAGCATCCCCGAGTACGAGCGGTGCGTGGAGCTGTTCGAGAAGGCGGGCGTCGACCTGCGGCGTGAGCCCGTCGTGGGGCTCGGGTCAGTGTGCCGGTTGCAGTCCACCCGCGAGGGAGCCGCAATCGTCACCGCGATGGCCGCGCACGGCTTCAAGCTGCACGGCTTCGGCTTCAAAATCCTCGGCCTGGAACGCGTCGGGCACCTGCTGGCCTCCGCTGACTCCGCAGCGTGGAGCTCCCACGCCCGCCGCCGCCCGCCGCTGCCCGGCCATACGCACAAGAACTGTGCCAACTGCATCGACTACGCCCTGATGTGGCGTGACCGAGTGGTCAGCGCCATCCCCACCCATCGGCAGACGCTGCTGACCGACCGGAGCGCAGCATGAATCCACTGGACATCGCACTGAACCTGGCCGCGAGCGGCGTTCCGCCCCTGCCCCTGCGCAAGGGAAAGGTACCGTTCGGGAACTGCCCGAACTGCGCGAACAGCGCATGCGGTGGCCGGCCGAACATGAAGACCCCCGGCCCTTGCACCTGCCCGGCGCCCTGCCACGGCTGGGCCGCCGCCACCACCAACCTGCACGTGCTCACGTCGCGCGCGTGGGCGCGGGCATGGCGCGAAGCGGCAGCGGTGGCCTACCACCCCGGCGGTGCCGACCTCACGGTTGTCGATCTCGACAACCCGGCTGCCGTCGCGTGGGCAGGTCGAACCCTGCCGTCCACCCAGACCGTGGCCACCACGCGCGGAGAACACTGGATCTACCGAGGCGCCATGCGCTCCGTGAACGCCGTCGGCGATGGTGTGGACATCAAGTCCACGATGGCCTACGCCCGGTGGCTCGGCCCAGGCAGCGGCACTATGACGGCGTTGCCGGAGGTCGTGCGCGCGCTGGCCGTGAAGGAACCCTCCACGGTTCGGCCGACGTCGCAGGCCCTCACCGTGCACGCATTGGCCGGTGGCGGGGAGTGCCGTCATCGCACGCCCGCCTACCTGGAGCGTGGCATCGCCATGGCCGAGCAGCGCATCACCGAAGCCTCCAGTGCGGTCCACACCACCGTCTACCGCACCTTCCTCGCCGTGCTGTCCGCCCACGGCCGGTGCGGCTGCCTCACCGAGGTCCACATCGCGCGACTGTTCACCGCCGCTCAGGCCAAGGGCGAATCGCCCCGGCACTGCACCGAGGCGTGGACCAACGCCCGTACCAGGTTGGGACTGTAGCCATGTCCGACGACGACAAGACACCGGCCCGCGAGGTCATCGCCGACTACGCAAGGCAGCACTTCCGGTACTTCCGCACCGCCGACGGCACGGTGTTCGCGCAGAAGAACGGCCACCCCGTGGCACGTCCGATCCGCTCCCAGGGCACCTCGGGCAGCCACCGGCAAGAACTCATCGTCGGCCTCTTCAACGACGGACACGGCGTGTTCAACGGGACCGCGCTCAAGGAGGCGTTGGATTTGATCGAAGCGCTGGCGATGAGCCAGGAAGTGCAGCCCGTCCACATCCGCGTCGCGCCGGGATTCGACGGCGCGACCTGGCTCGACCTAGGCCGCAACGACGGGAAGTCCGCCCGGATCCACCCCACCGGCTGGGACATCCTCACCCCCCACCCGCAAGAGGTGTGCTGGCGCCGCACCCAGCTCACCGGCGAACTCCCCCTGCCCGCCAAGGACACCGACGGCAAAGGCATCGACCTCCTGCTCCGGCTGTGCAACTTCGCCAACGCGGAGACCGAATGCCTCGCCGTCGCCTGGCTCATCGGCTGCCTCGGGCCGTCCGTGCCCGTCCCCGCCCCCTTCCTCACCGGCCCCCAGGGTGCGGGCAAGTCCACCGGAGGGCGGATGCTCGTGAGGATCATCGAGGGCATGAGCAGTGACCTGCGCCGCGCCCCGAAGGACGAAGAGAACCTGATCGCGGCCGTGGCAGCCGGATGGGTCACCGCCCTGGACAACCTCTCCCACCTGGCACCGGACCTGTCCGACCTCATGTGCTGCATCGTCACCGGGGCCGAGACCATCAAACGCGCCCTGTACACCGACGGCGACGTGGTCCGCGCCCGCTACCGCCGCCCCCTTCTCCTGACCGGCATCGACGTGGGCGTCGTCCGCCCCGACCTCGCCGAACGCCTCCTGCCGCTGCGCCTGGAACGCCCCCGCACCCGGCGTACCGAGGCCGAACTGTGGGCGGAATTCGAAGACGTGCTTCCCGTCGTCCTCGGATCCCTGCTCGACCTCACCGTCAAAGTCCGCGCAGCCGAGGCCGACATCCCCACCGACCTGCGCATGGCCGACTTCGCCCACCTGTGCGCACAGCTCGACGCGGCCACCGGCCTCGGAGCTCTCAACGCCTACCGGACCAGCCTGGACGACCTCAACGACGACGTCATCGAAGGCGACCTCCTCGCACAGACCGTGCTGAAGCACGCCGCCAGCCTCGATCCGGGCGCAGAGGAGCGGATGACCTCCTCCGAGTGGCTCCACTGCCTCACCCGCCTCTACACCGGCGACGACTTCCGCCCCCTGCCCAAGGGCTGGCCCACCACCGGCAAAGTCCTCTCCGACCGCCTCAAACGACTCCAGCCCACCCTCGCCGCCCGTGGCGTACTCATCGACTGGGGCCGCACCAAAACGGCCCGCTACATCGAGATGACCCGCCCGCCGGTCCCGCCCTCGGAACAGCAAGAGCCGGTGTTCTGACCTGCGACGCCACGGCCGCCCTGCTCAAGCAAGAAGAGCACCACGGGCAAGACGTGCTCCTCTTGCTGTTCGGCGCAACGCGCCGCCCAAGGGTCGCGCCGCGAAGCGGCTCCTTCTTCACGCTCTAAGGCGCACCGCACGACAACAGACACCCCCCTTCTCTTTTCCTAAGAGAAGAGACGCTGCGTCACCTGCGTCACCCAAGGGTGCCAAACGGCCCGTGACCTGCCACTACAGCGGTGACGCAGGCGGAGACCGCTGCGTCACCCCGCGTCACCCGCGTCACCGATGACGAAGAATGCCCCGCGCCGGTGACACACCCCGACTCCGCTGCGTCACTCAAAACCGCAGGTCAGACGCGCAAATGACGCAGATGACGCGGTGACGCAGAATCCCGTACCTCGGACAGACGCGGCCATGCCCTCCCCACTTGGAGCCCCTATGGCAAAGCCGACAGACCCCGACCCCGGCGCCACCCTCCGCGGTGGCCTCCCCGACCGGTACCTCACCCCCGACGACATCGCCGAGATGTTCGAGGTACCCCTCGAAACCGTCTACCAGTGGCGCAAGAAGCGCACCGGCCCGCCCGGCTTCCGCATCGGCAAGCACCTCCGCTACGACCCCGCCGACATACGCGCCTACGTCACGCAACGCAAGAACGCGGACACAGCCGCCTAACCGAACAGCCACCAAAGACAGCAGGGAGAGCCGCCCGTCGTGGCTCTCCCTGCTGTGCGTCGAGAAAGGACCACTGCCACATGGCAGGCCACATCCAAGACCGCTGGTACAAGACCGAGACCGACCCCGACGGCAAACCCCGCCGAGTCAAGACCGACCGCTACGGCACCGGCATGCGCTACCGCGCTCGCTATGTGGCGCCGGACGGGACCGAGCGCAGCCGCTCGTTCCCTGACAGGCAGAAGCGCCTTGCTGAGGCGTGGCTCACGCAGATTGCTGCCGACATGAACCGCGGGCAGTACGTCGACCCGTCGGCGGGGAAGGTGACGTTTCAAGAGTTCGCTACGCAGTGGCTGGCATCGCAGACTACGGACGTTTCTACCATCGTGGCCATGGAGCTGCGGTTCCGGCTGCACGCCTTCCCGTACGTCGGCTCTCGCTCGCTGAGCGCATTCCAGCCTGGACACATCCGCACGTGGGCACGAGCTCTCAAAGACTCGGGGATCGCAGCGTCGTACCAACGCACCATCTTCGCGAACGTCTCCGCCGTGTTCGGCGCGGCCGTGGATGACGGAATCATCGTCCGCAACCCCTGCCGGGCTGGTTCCGTGAAGGCGCCCAAGCTGGATGCCAGGAAGCTCAAGCCGTGGACCCATGAGCGTGTACTCGCGGTCCGGGACGGTCTCCCGGAGCAGTACGCCACGACTGTGGACGTGGGCGCTGGTTGCGGTCTGCGACAGGGCGAGATCTTCGGACTCGCCGTAGACGAAGTGGACTTCCTCGGGGGCGTCGTCCACATCGTCCGGCAGGTCAAAATGGTTGGGTCACACCTGGTCTTCGCTCCGCCCAAAGGCGGCAAGCTTCGGGACGTGCCGATGCCCAACTCCGTGTCTTACGCGCTCGCGGCGCACATTACCCAGCGCCCGCCCATCGAAGTCACGTTGCCGTGGAAGAAGCCGGACGGCCCTCCCGTCACGGCGACGCTGATGTTCTACTCGCGCGAGCGGAAGGCTCTGAACCGCAACTACTTCAACATGTACCTGTGGAAGCCCGCTCTCGTCTCCGCCGGGGTCATCCCCGAGCGTCTGCCGGGGGAACGCTTCAAGGAGTCGCGCGAGCACGGCATGCACGCGCTGAGGCACTACTACGCGTCGGTGCTCCTGGACGCGGGGGAGAGCATCAAAGCTCTTGCCGAGTACCTGGGGCATGCTGATCCGGGCTTCACGCTTCGGACGTACACGCATCTCATGCCGAACAGCCAGGATCGTGCTCGGAAGGCCATCGACGCGGCGTTCGGCACGGACAAGGAGGACGACGGAGACGACTCCGGGGAGGCTGCCGCCTGAGGCGCACAACTCACAGAAACGGCCGTCGGCCGCGCCTTCTTGTGAAGGAAGAGCACGGCCGACGGCCCACAGACGGCCCAGGAGAGCGATAACCCGCTCTGACCTGCGACGTTCTTAGACGTCGAAGTAGAGCTCGAACTCGTGCGGGTGCGGCCGCAGCTGGAGCGGGGCGATCTCGTTGGTCCGCTTGTAGTCGATCCAGGTCTCGATCAGGTCCGGGGTGAAGACGTTGCCCTGGAGCAGGAACTCGTGGTCGGACTCGAGGGCGTCGAGAACGGCCGGGAGGGAGGTCGGAACCTGCGGCACGTTGGCGTGCTCCTCCGGAGCCAGCTCGTAGAGGTCCTTGTCGACCGGCTCGGCGGGCTCGATCTTGTTCTTGATGCCGTCGAGGCCGGCCAGCACCAGGGCGGAGAAGGCCAGGTACGGGTTGCCGGAGGAGTCCGGGGCGCGGAACTCGATGCGCTTGGCCTTCGGGTTGGCACCCGTGATCGGGATGCGGATCGCAGCCGAGCGGTTGCGCTGCGAGTACACCAGGTTCACCGGCGCCTCGAAGCCCGGCACCAGGCGGTGGTACGAGTTCACCGTCGGGTTGGTGAAGGCCAGCAGCGACGGGGCGTGCTTGAGGAGGCCGCCGATGTAGTACCGGGCGGTGTCCGACAGGCCCGCGTAGCCCTGCTCGTCGTAGAAGAGCGGGTCGCCGTTGGCCCACAGCGACTGGTGGACGTGCATGCCCGAGCCGTTGTCGCCGAAGATCGGCTTCGGCATGAAGGTCGCGGTCTTGCCGTTCTTCCAGGCGACGTTCTTCACGATGTACTTGAAGAGCATCAGGTCGTCGGCGGCGGCGAGCAGCGTGTTGAACTTGTAGTTGATCTCGGCCTGGCCCGCGGTGCCGACCTCGTGGTGCTGGCGCTCGACCTGCAGACCGGCCTTGTTCAGCTCCAGGCTGATCTCGGCGCGCAGGTCGGCGAAGTGGTCGACCGGCGGGGCCGGGAAGTAGCCGCCCTTGTAGCGGACCTTGTAGCCGCGGTTGTCCTCGATCGCGCCCGTGTTCCAGGCGCCGGCCTCGGAGTCGATGTGGTAGAAGGCCTCGTTGGACTTGGTCTCGAAGCGCACGCTGTCGAAGACGTAGAACTCCGCCTCCGGACCGAAGTACGCGGTGTCCGCGATGCCGGAGGAGGCGAGGTAGGCCTCGGCCTTCTTGGCGATGTTGCGCGGGTCGCGGCTGTACTGCTCACCCGTGATCGGGTCGTGAATGAAGAAGTTGATGTTCAGCGTCTTGTCGCGCCGGAACGGATCGACGCGCGCCGTCGACAGGTCCGGTACGAGTGCCATGTCGGACTCGTGGATGGCCTGGAAGCCGCGGATCGACGAGCCGTCGAACATCAGCTGCTCGGCGGGATCGAACGCCTCCACCGGCACCGTGAAGTGCTGCATGATGCCGGGCAGGTCGCAGAACCGGACGTCTACGAACTTCACGTCCTCGTCCGCGAGGAACTTCTTCGCGTCGTCGGCGTTCTGGAACATCCAACTCCTCCTAGCCCGCCGCCAGGGGGGCGGGATTGTCTCAGTCGAGTGGCCCGTGCGGTGGCACACTGGCCTCGACCCTAGGTTTCCGGGATTTCCCGAGCATGACCCAATTGTTTCGCCGAGGTTAACCGGGCGGCGTTACGGGTCGCTGCCGCCGGTCAGCCGTCGTTCGGTCGATGGGTGCCCGGAGACCGGCCGTATAACCCATGAAACACCCACCGCGGCGGTTCGTGGGGGAACCCGCGCGCCGGAGAACGTATGCGGTCCCAGTACCGTGGACGGGTGGACAACAGGCGAGCAATCGGATCGTGGCTCTCCGGGCCCCGTGCGGCAGCCGAGGAGATGGGCGTCGACTTCGGTCACCGGGGCAAGAGGCTCGGGCTGCCGGCGGAGGGACCCGGCTCGGTGGCGCCGCTCGGACGGCGCTTCGGGGCCCTTTTCGTCGATTGGGCGCTGTGCGTCCTGATCGCCCACGGGCTCTTCGCGCGCGGCGACTACTCCTCCGCGAGCAACTGGGCGCTGCTGGTCTTCCTGGTGATGAGCGTGCTGACCGTCGGCACGGTCGGCTTCACCCCTGGTAAGCGGCTGCTCGGGGTGCGGGTGATCTCCGTGGACGGGAGGCGGCTCTCCCTTCCGTACGCCGCGGTCCGCTCGGTACTGCTCGTGCTGGCGATCCCCGCCCTGATCTGGGACCGCGACAGCCGCGGTCTGCACGACCGCGCGGCGGGCGCCGTCCAGGTCCGGATCTGAGTCCGGCCGCCGGGGGGCGTCTCTGAGATCTCCTCTCGGAGATCTCAGAGAGTCTCGAATCTGAGTCTCACCATGCCGCGGCGCGCGAGCGCCGCGCTCAGCGCATCCGGCCGCCGCGCGGCATCCGCATGCCCTTCGGCATCGGCCCCTTGGGCATCGGCATGTTGCTCATCAGGTCGCCCAGCGCCCGCAGCCGGTCGTTGACGACCGTGACCTGGCCGCCCGGGAGCACCCTGGGCAGTTTCATCAGGGTGGTGCGCAGCTTGCTCAGCGGCACTTGGCCCTCGCCGTCGCCCACGGTGACGTCATGCACCGGCACGTCCGCGACGACCCGCGCCATCCTCTTCTTCTCGGCGGCCAGCAGGCTCTTCAGCCGGTTCGGATTGCCCTCGCCCACCAGCACGATGCCCGCCTTGCCGACGGCCCGGTGGACGATGTCCTGGTTGCGGTTCATGGCCACCGCGGGGGTGACCGACCAGCCACGGCCGACGTTCTCGAGCACTGCGGCCGCCGCTCCCGGCTGGCCCTCCATCTGACCGAAGGCCGCCCGCTCGGCACGCCGCCCGAAGACGATCGCCATCGCGAGAAAGGCCAACAGGAAACCCAGGATGGCCAGGTAGATCGGGTGCCCGATCAAGAAGCCGATCGCGAGGAGGACACCGAAGGTGACGATTCCCACAGCCGCGACGACAAGGCCGACTTTGCTGTCGACCCGCTTGGTCATCTGGTAGGTCAGGGCGATCTGCTTCAGCCGCCCGGGGTTCTCGGATGCTTCCTTCCTCGCCATGTTCCAGAGTTTACGTGGCCTGGGGAGCCCCGGTGGCCACGGCCTCCAGTACGTGCTGGGCCTCGCGCCGGTCCTTGGCGCGGCGGCGGTCCTCCAGGACCGCCGTCCAGGCGTTCTGGCGGGCCGTGCGCTGGCCACCGTTCATGAGAACGGCCTCAACGGCACGCAGGGCATCGGTGAAGGACGGGATGGCGGTGGCGCGGACGGGCGCGGCCTGCATGGGATTCAATCCCCCTCGGAGCGGGCGGGCGGGAGAATGTGCGGTGCGTGCTGTGCTCTGCTGTGCCGTCCCGAGGGCGACCTCGGGCCCCACCAGGGTCTCTGATGGGTGTTACCAGGACGTAACCGGTCGGTCAAACACCAATGAAACCCATACGTGACCTGATCACACCTTGACGAGGCCCATCCGCGGGACATGGAAGGGCCGTTCCGGCGGTGCCATGGTGTCATGCCCCGCAGGGTCACCGGACCCCGGTGCGACCTCGGGTGGCTGGGTCACGGGTGCGGGACCGCGGGTGCCGCCGTCAGACCGCCCGCGACGCGACCGCCGCACCACGCCGCTCGATCGCCTGCTGGTAGAGGCGGCCGGCGCGGTACGAGGAGCGGACCAGCGGCCCAGACATCACCCCGGAGTAGCCGATCTCCTCGGCCTCCTCCTTCAGCTCCACGAACTCGGCCGGCTTCACCCAGCGCTCCACGGGGTGGTGCCGGACGGACGGCCGCAGGTACTGGGTGATGGTGATCAGCTCGCACCCCGCGTCGTACAGGTCCTGCAGCGCCTGGCTGATCTCCTCGCGCTCTTCGCCCATGCCCAGGATGAGGTTGGATTTGGTCACCAGATCCGCCTCGCGGGCCTTGGTGATGACCTCCAGCGAGCGCTCGTAGCGGAAGGCGGGGCGGATCCGCTTGAAGATCCGCGGCACGGTCTCGACGTTGTGGGCGAGCACCTCGGGGCGGGCGGAGAAGACCTCGGCGAGCTGCTCGGGCACGGCGTTGAAGTCGGGGATCAGCAGCTCGACCTTCGTACGGCCCGCCTCGCGCTCCGCCGTCATCGCATGGATCTGCCGCACGGTCTCCGCGTACAGCCAGGCGCCGCCGTCCTCGAGGTCGTCACGGGCGACACCGGTGATCGTGGCGTAGTTCAGGTCCATGGTGACCACGGACTCGCCGACCCGGCGCGGCTCGTCCCGGTCGAGCGCCTGCGGCTTGCCGGTGTCGATCTGGCAGAAGTCGCAGCGCCGGGTGCACTGGTCGCCGCCGATGAGGAAGGTGGCCTCGCGGTCCTCCCAGCATTCGTAGATGTTGGGGCAGCCCGCTTCCTGACAGACGGTGTGCAGGCCCTCGCGCTTCACCAGGCTGTGCAGCTCGCTGTACTCGGGGCCCATCTTCGCCCGGGTCTTGATCCACTCGGGCTTGCGCTCGATGGGGGTCTGGCTGTTCCGGACCTCCAGGCGCAGCAACTTGCGTCCGTCGGGTGCGACAGCGGACACGTCCGGCACCTCTCTTTGCTTGGCGCGGCTTTCGATTCTTGGGCGAACACCAGGGTACGCCCGTTATTCGTACGTCCTTGCGCCCGTGGCAACCCACAGCCTTGAGGGCGCATTCCCGGCGCCGTGCGCCGTACGGCTCAGACCGCGCGCGGTAGCGGCTCCGCGGACTCCAGGACCTCCTTCAGGTGCTTCTCGACGACCGGCAGGACGTCCGCCACGGAGACCCGGCGCCCCAGCTCGTAGGAGAGCGAGGTCACGCCCGCGTCGCGGATGCCGCACGGCACGATTCGGTCGAACCAGGTGTTGTCGGGCTCGCAGTTCAGTGCGAAGCCGTGCATCGTGACGCCCTTGGCGACGCGGATGCCGATGGCGGCGAGCTTGCGGTCCGCACCGCGCTGGCCCGCGTTGGAGGGGGCGTACTCGGGGCCGCTCAGCCGGGGGTCGAACTCTTCGTCCTCGAGCCCACCGGACTGCCCGCCGGAGGCAGGGGACGAGGCGAAGTCCAGCGTCAGCCCGCCGAGCGGCTGGCCCTGCTCCGGGCTCCCGGCCGCGCCTTCGGTCGTGTCCCCGGTCGCTGCGCCGAGGACCCAGACTCCGCTGCGCCCCTCGATCCGGCTGGTCTCCAGACCGAACTCGGCACAGGTCAGGATGAGCGCCTCCTCCAGGCGGCGGACATGCGCGACGACATCCACCGGCCGCGGCAGCTTCAAGATCGGATAGCCGACGAGCTGGCCCGGGCCGTGCCAGGTGATCTTGCCGCCGCGGTCGACGTCGATGACCGGAGTCCCGTCCAGCGGGCGCTCACTGTCCGCCGTGCGCCGTCCTGCCGTATACACGGGAGGGTGCTCGAGCAGCAGGCAGGTGTCGGGGATCTCGTCCGCGAAGCGGGCGGCGTGCACCCGCCGCTGCTCCTGCCACGCCTCCTGGTACTCGACGGCGTCCGGCCCGAAGCCCAGATGGACAAAACGCAGCTCACGCGGCTCGCTCACGGCAGCTCCCCTTCGACCTCTCATCCCGCATCAACCGGGCCCTGCCACTGTACGGCCGTGCTCCCGGAACCTCGCAGCCCACCAGGAGAGACTCCCTGCTCACACGATCGGATGAAAGAGCGGCGACCGACGCGGAGCAGGTGGCGCAGGCCGTTAAATTCGCGCCGTTCCACCAGGGCGCTCGGGCCCGGAAGGCAGGAGAACGCACAGCCGATGACGGATCGACCCCAGCAGCGCACCCCCAACCGCCAGCTCGCCGCGCTGATCGCGGAAGCCGGCTTCTCCCACGCCGGACTCGCCCGCCGGGTCGATCAGCTCGGCCTCGAGCACGGCCTCGACCTGCGGTACGACAAGACCTCCGTCACCCGCTGGCTGCGCGGCCAGCAGCCACGCGGGACCACACCCGCGTTGATCGCCGAGGTGTTCACTCGCCGCCTGGGACGTCGGCTGTCCGCCCAGGACCTCGGGCTCGACGCCTGCGCGCCCGTGTACGCGGGCTTGGAGTTCGCGGCCACCCCGGCCGAGGCGGTGGACATCGTGAGCGGGCTGTGGCGCAAGGACTCCGGGAGCCACGCCGAGCTGCGCAAGATCGCGTTCACCCCTGCGGGGCTCGTCGTGCCCAGCCGCGACTGGCTGATCGGGCGGGCCGACGATCGGGTCGCCCGCGGCGTCGAGCCACCGCCCGGACATCCCGGTGCCGAGCACGGTCTCCGGGTGCCCCAGCAGCGCCGGATGTCGGTGCCTCGGCAGCGGCGCGCCGAGTGGGCCGGGGGCCACCGGGTCACCGCGGGCGACATCGCGGCGCTCCGATCGGTGGGCGAGCTGTTCCGCACGCTGGACCACGCGTACGGCGGCGGGCACGCCCGACAGGCCCTGGTGCGCTATCTGGAGCACGAGGCGGAGCCGATGCTGCGCGGCACGTACGACGAGTCGGCCGGGCGGCGGCTCTTCGGTGCGGTGGCGGATCTGACCCGGCTCGCGGGCTGGACCTCGTTCGACATCACGGCGCACGGGCTCGCCCAGCGGTACTTCGTCCAGGCCCTGCGGCTCGCCCAGGCGGCCGGCGACCGGGGCTACGGCAGCTATGTCCTGGTGACCATGAGCCGCCAGGCGGTGTACCTGGGGCACGGGCGGGAAGCCGTGCAGCTCGCCCGGGTGGCCCAGCAGGGCGCCGGCGGCGCAGCCCCGCCGGTCGTACAGGCGCTGCTGCACGCGGTGGAGGCGCGCGGGCACGGCGTGCTGGGCGAGACGCGCGCCTGCACGGCATCGCTCGCCCGGGCGGAACGGGCGCTGGAGACGGCGCGCCCGGGCGACGAGGTGCCGCACTGGGCGCACTTCTTCGACGAGGCCCAGCTCGCCGACGAGTTCGGCCACTGCCATCGCGATCTCCAGCAGTACCGGGCCGCCGCCCAGCACGCGGAGCGCTCCCTCCGGCTGCGCGGGGCGGGCTACGCCCGGAGCCGCCTGTTCTGCCGCGTCGTCCTCGCCACCGCCCGGCTCGGCCTCGGGGAGCTGGAGCAGGCGTGCACGCTGGGGGCCGACGCCGCGGCACAGGCGGCGGAGATGCGATCGGTACGGGCGGTGGAGTACGTCCGGGAGTTCGAGCGCCGGCTGGAGCCGTACAAGGAAGCCGCTGCGGTGCGGGCCTTCCGCGAGCGCACGGCGGCCCTGGGCACTTAGGGCGCCGCGGGCGCGCGGCACGAGACCGAGGCCTTCCGTTCGTACGGGCCGTCGGTTCGGGCTCATGCCGCTGCGCGGAGCGGCTCCGTGGTCTCGGCCGGGTTGATGCCGAAGTCGCGCAGGGCCGCATGGGCCGCACGACGGCCGGAGGCGAGGGCGCCCTCGACGCCGCTCATCTCGCGATGGTCGCCACACACGTACAGGCCCGAGAGCAGCCGCACCGGGCGCAACAGGTCGTGCGGAGCCGGCATCGCGGGGACGGCCTCCGGGTGGTGGTGGCCGGCGAGCAGCCGCCAGCCGGCCGTGGACGTGCCGTAGATGGCGCCGAGTTGAGCGCGAGCCGCCTGGTCGAGGACGGACAGCGGTTCGGCGGCGGCGGCGCCGAGCACGGTCGAGGTGATGAGGACCTGGCCGGGCGGGGTACGCGAGGCGTCGGCCTCGCTGACGACGACCGTGTGCGCGACCGGGCCGCGGCGGTCCGCGTCCAGGACGAGCGCGGGCTCGCTCAGCGGGGGCTCGTCGGCGGTGTGGTGCAGCACGGTCACCGGGTGGAAGCTCGGCAGTCTGAGGCCCGGCAGAAACTCGGCCGCGGCCCGCGCGCCGGTGGCCACCACCACGGCACGGCAGGCAAAGCGCCCGTGTGCGGTGTCCACGGACGTGGTCGAGGCCGATACGGCCCGCACCCCCGTGCGTACGGTGCCCGGCGGCAGGGCCGCGGCCAGCAGCTCGGGCACCACCGATGCGCCGCCGGCGGGCAGGCAGAGCCGGCCGGTGGCGAAGCGGCGCAGTGCGAGGTCGGCGCACCGGCTGGACGTGGCGAGGTTCGGATCGCTCAGCAGGGTCGTGAGCAGGGGCCGGAGAAAGCCGTCGACCGTGCGGAGCGGCACGCCGCGGACGCGGAGCGCCTCGGCGGTGGACTGGTCGGGCCGGGCGAGGAGCCGGTCGGTGGACGTGGCGGCGAGCCGGTGCAGATACGACGACGCGCGGGCCAGGTCGAGCGCGCCACCCAGAGGCGCGCGGGCAGCGGACGCCAGGGCGCGTGCAGCGGTGAGCGCGCCCCCCGTGTTCCGCGTGCCGGCGAAGCGGTGGCTGCGCCCTCCGCTGTGCACCACAACCCCCGGGGAGAGGGGACGGAGCCCCAGACCGTCGAGGCCCGGCGTGCTGCGCAGTTCAGGACAGGACATGGTGAGGAGTTGTCCGGTCCGGTCGAGCCGGAAGCCGTCCACCTGGTCGGTGGCCATCCGGCCGCCGACGCGAGGGGCCGCTTCCAGGACGGTGACGTCCACCCCCGCCCCGATCAGTCGGTGCGCCGCGGCGAGTCCCGCCGGCCCTGCGCCCACGACGACGACGTCGGTCCGTTCCGTGGTGTGGCTTGCTGCGCTGCTGAGCACGTGCCCCTCCCCGAGGTCGGCTGTGTCTCGCGCTGGGCGACCAGGGGGCACGCCCCCAGCTACCGCTGGGGGTACCCCCACCCAGCGGTAGCTGGGGGCGGGTCGCTGGAGACCTCATGCCCTCAACGGCCGCCGGAAATACCGCGCATGGGCTTGTTGGTCGGTGTTGGCCGAACCAGCACGTTCCGGAGACGTGGGGTGCTCGCTGTTCCGAGCGGTCTCCGGGGCGCGACCGGCTCGGACGAAGGGCACGACCGGCTCAGCGCAGCGCGGCCCGCAAGGCGCCGTCGATCGTCGGGTAGGCGAACGAGAAGCCGGACTCCAACAGCCGCCGGGGCAGCACGCGTTTGTTGCCGAGGATCTCCTCCGAGACCTCGCGGAGCGCGAGCCGGAGCACGGGCGCGGGGACGGGGAAGGGCGTCGGCCGGTGCACCGCCCTCCCCAGGGCCGCGGTCACCTCGCGGTTGGTGACCGGCTCCGGCGACGTGCAGTTGACCGGCCCCGCCAACTCCGGTGTGCCCAGGATGTGGCGGATCGCCGCGACCTCGTCGTGCAGCGCGATGAAGCTCCAGTACTGATGGCCGTCGCCGAGCCGGCCGCCCAGGCCGAGCTTGAAGAGCGGGAGCATCCGCCGCCCCAAGGCCCCGCCCTCGCCCGAGACGACCAGCCCGGTGCGGATGAACACCGTCCGGATTCCCGCTTCTTGGGCCGGCGCCGCGGCCTCCTCCCATGCCTGGCAGAGCTCCGCCATAAAGCCGTCTCCCGGCGGTCCGCTCTCGTCCACCGGCCGGTCCCCGGTGTCGCCGTAGAACCCCACGGCGCTTGCGCTCACCAGCACCTGCGGCGGGGCGTCCAGCGAGGCCACGGCCTCGGCGATCGCGGCCGTGCCCAGCACTCGGCTGTCCCAGAGCCGCTTCTTGTACGCCTTGGTCGGATAGCGGTCGCCGATGCTCGCGCCCGCCAGGTGAACCACCGCCTCGCAGCCCGCCAGTCCGGCCGTATCCACGTACTGCCGCAAGGGATCCCACGCGACCTCGTCCGGGCCCTGTGGGGACCGTCGCACCAGTCGGACCACGTCGTGCCCACCGCCGGAGCCTACGGCCTGGGTGGTGGTGGGGGCCCCGGCGTCTGCTGGGGGATGACCCTCGGAGCGCAAGGACCGCACGAGGGCCGTCCCGATGAGTCCCGACGAGCCGGTGATCGCGATGCGCATGAACGACATCCTGCCCGGACCGGGCTCCGGCATGCCGGAGCGGACCGGCCGGATGGCACAGTGTGACCATGTCCAACTCGCACATACGTCCCGTCATCCGCCGTGCCGTACGCGCCGACGACGCCGTGCTCGCCGAGCTGGACCGGCGCATCTGGTCGCCGCTGCACGCCGTACTGCCCGGCCCGTCGCCGGAAGGCGACCCGTTCTTCGACGCGACGCATCTGCCGTCCCATTTCCTGGTGGCCGAGTACGAGGCGGGGGCGTCACCAGGGGCACCCCCAGAGGCGCCCCCAGCGAGAGGCGGGCGACGGAGGATCGCGGGATATGTGCGGCTGGTGACACCGACTCCGCTGCCCGCCAACGCGCACGTCCGGCAGATCCAGGGGCTCGCGGTCGACCTCTGGGCCCGTGGCCGGGGCATCGCCCGGGCGCTGCTCGACGCCGCCTGCGCCGAGGCCCGGCGGCAGGGAGCGCTGCGGATCACGCTGCGGGTGCTCGGGCACAACACCCCGGCGCGGCGGCTCTACGAGTCGGCGGGGTTCGTGGTGGAGGGCGTGCTGCCGGCCGAGTTCCTGATCGCGGGGGAGTACGTGGACGATGTGCTGATGGGCCGGCGACTCGCGGACTGACGCCCCGGCTCGGGCTCCCCCCTTTCCCGGGGGTTACGCCCGGAATGCCGCCCACAGCTTGGGAAACCGTTTCGCCAGCACTCTGTCGTTCTCGAAGTCGAGGGGCGTGCCCTCCGGCTCCGCAGGCGGGGCCGGCAGCCCCAGGTCCGGTGTCTCCATCCCGGTCAGCTGCTCGTACGCCTCGTCCGCCGCGTATCCCAGCTCTTCCGCGTCCCCGTCCACCTCCTCGTCGAAGTCCTCGAGAAGGTCGGCCAGGTCGTCCGGGTCGTGCAGCGCGCCCTCGTAGATCTCCCGGCCCTGTCCGATGAGCCAGCAGCGGAAGTTGTCGAAGGCGTCGTCGCTCGCGCCGTCCAGGAGCACCCAGGCCGCGCCCCAGAGGTCCCAGCGATAGGCGCGGTTGAAGCGGGCCTCGAAGTGCCGGGCGAAGTCCAGCACGAGGTCGGGCTCGTACTGCAGCAGGCGGTCCACGAGCACGTCGGCCTGTTCATCCGGATCGCCCTCGGCGGCGTCACGGGTGCTGTCGACGATCTCCCAGAACTCCGTCTCGTCCATCACCCGACCAGCATCGGCCCTGACCGGCGGCGACGCACGCGGAGCCGCCCAGATGCGGCCGTGTCGTTATCGACGCGAATGTCCCTGGAAACCGGACAGAGGATGTCGGAATTGGGTGACAGTCTCAGTGACCACCACGGACCCGGAGACTGGGCGGGGGAGCCCGGCCACAGGAGAGGACGCAAACGTGAGCGAGCAGGCAGCATTGGCCGGCAAGGTCGCACTCGTCGCGGGAGCTACGCGCGGCGCAGGACGTGCCATGGCCGTGGAGCTCGGACGGGCGGGCGCGACGGTGTACGCCACCGGCCGTACGACCCGCGACCACGTCAGCGAGGTCGGCCGCACCACCGAGACCATCGAGGAGACGGGCGAGCTGATCACGGCCGCCGGGGGAGAGGGCATCGCGGTGCCCACCGACCACCTGGAGCCGGAGCAGGTGAAGGCGCTCGTCGAGCGCATCGACCGCGACCACGGGAGGCTGGACGTCCTGGTGAACGACATCTGGGGCGGCGAGCACCTGCTCGAGTTCGGCGAGAACACCAAGGTCTGGCAGTACGACCTGGGAAAGGGCCTGCGGATGCTGGAACTCGGGGTGAAGACCCACATCATCACCAGCCACTACGCGCTGCCGCTGCTCATCAGGCGGCCCGGCGGGCTGGTCATCGAGGTGACGGACGGCACGGCCGACTACAACGGCCCCAACTACCGCGAGAACCTCTTCTACGACCTCACCAAGAACGCCCCGATCCGAATGGCCTTCGGCCTCGGCAAGGAGCTCCAGGAGTCCGGCTGCACCGCGGTGTCGATCACGCCCGGCTTCCTGCGCTCGGAGCAGATGCTCGACGTCATGGGCATCACGGAGGAGAACTGGCGCGAGGGCATCAAGCAGCTCCACGCCTTCTGCATCGCCGAATCCCCGGTGTACATCGGCAGGGCGGTCGCGGCGCTGGCCGCCGACCCGGACGTGGCCCGCTGGAACGGCCAGTCGCTCTCCAGCGGACAGCTCGCCCAGGCCTACGGCTTCACCGACACCGACGGCACCCGCCCCGACGCCTGGCGGTACATGACCGACATGGAGCTCGCGGGCAAGGACCTGGACGACACGGGCTACCGCTGACGCTTGGCCGGCAGACCGTCGACGGTAACGGCGGGTTTGCCGCCGGACAGCAGGAGGGGGGCGTGGCGGGGTGTCCCCGCAGGGCGGCGAGTGCGGCGGAGGCGACCACTCACAATTCGCCGCCCGAGGAGATACCCCGGCGCGCCCCCCGACCCAGAACGCACCCATCCGCGCCTCAGCGCCGATACAGGTCCGCCGAGCGGGCCGCCGCGTCCGCGAACCGCTGCCGCAGCTCCGGCGGCTCAAGAACCTCCGCTTCCGGACCGAGCGCCAGCAGCTGGGTGTACGCGACCTCCAGCGACTCGACGGGCAGGGTGACCGTCACCCATCCCGTCGGGTCGGGCGGCCCGGCCTGCGCCACCGCCTCCCGGCCGGCGGCGCGGTCCGTCACGTACGGCAGCAGCCGTGCCCCGGCCTCCGACAGCCGCACAACGACCTCGTCCCGCAGGATCGAGCGGGCGAACTGCTCGGCCCGCTGCTGCCAGAACTCCGGCAGATCGAACCCCTCGTCCCGCACGAAGCGCCCCGAGCCGGCCGCGACCGCCGTGAAGCGGTCCACCCGGTACACCCGGAAGTCGTCCCCGACTCTCGCGGCCAGATACCAGACCCCGGCCTTCAGGACCAGGCCGTACGGCTCCAGCTCTCGCTCGACCTCGGTGTCCCCGCGCAGATAGCGGGCCGTCACGGGCCGGTCGTCCCAGACCGCGTCGGCGACGGCCGGCAGCAGCTCCGGGGTCTCCGGCTCCTGCCACCAGCCCGGGGCGTCGAGGTGGAAGCGCTGCGCCGCGCTGGCCGGCGCATCGCGCAGCTCGGGCAGCAGCGCCGCGGACACCTTCAGCCGCGCCGCCGAGCCCGCGTCCGCCAGCCCCATCTCGCGCAGCGCCGACGGGACGCCGGAGAGGAAGAGCGCCTCGGCCTCCGAACGGCCCAGGCCGGTGAGGCGCGTGCGATAGCCACCGATCACCGGTAGCCACCGGACCGTCCCCGGTCCGCGTACACCGGAACCCCGGCCTCGGACAGCGCGAGGACGTCACGCGCCACCGTCCGCTCCGAGACCTCCAGCCGCCGCGCCAGCTCCGCTCCCGTCATCGACGGCCGGGACTGGAGCAGCAGCACCAACTTGATCAGCCGCGCCGCCCGCATGCGCCCATCATGCCGGGCCCTCGGACAACGGCGGCGCCCCCGTCCGGGATGCTCTCCCGGCGGGGGCGCCGTTGCCGTGGTTGTTCAGAGGCCGAGATCGACCTCGAACTCGCCGGCCTCCAGGATCTCCTTGACGGCCGACAGGTAGCGGGCCGCGTCGGCACCGTCCACCAGGCGGTGGTCGTAGGAGAGCGACAGGTACGTCATGTCGCGGACGGCGATGGTCTCGCCCAGCTCCGGGTGGTCGATGACCACCGGGCGCTTGACGGTCGCACCGATCCCCAGCAGCGCCGCCTGGTTCGGCGGCACGATGACCGTGTCGAACAGCGCACCACGCGAGCCGGTGTTGCTGATCGTGAAGGTCGCGCCGGACAGCTCGTCCGGGGTGATCTTGTTGGACCGGACCTTGCCCGCCAGCTCCGCGGTCTTCTTGGCGATTCCGGCGATGTTGAGGTCGCCCGCGCCCTTGATGACGGGGGTCATCAGACCCTTCTCCGAGTCCACGGCGATGCCGACGTTCTCGGTGTCGAAGTACGTGATGGTGCCCTCGTCCTCGTTGATCCGGGCGTTGATGGCCGGGTGGGCCTTCAGCGCCTGGACGGCGGCCTTGACGAAGAACGGCATCGGCGAGAGCTTCACGCCCTCGCGCTGCGCGAACGCGTCCTTGGCCCGGGCCCGCAGCCGCATGACCTTCGTGACGTCCACCTCGAGCACGGAGGTCAACTGGGCCTGCTCGTGCAGCGCCTTCATCATGTTGTCGCCGATGACCTTGCGCATGCGGGTCATCTTCACCGTCTGCCCGCGCAGCGGCGACGGCTCGATGGCGGCGGCCTTCGGGGCCGCGGCGGGAGCGGCCGGGGCAGCGGCCGCCGCCTTGAGCGCCTCGGCCGCGGCGAGCACGTCCTGCTTGCGGATGCGGCCGCCGACGCCGGTGCCCTTGACCGTGCCCAGGTCCACACCGCTCTCGGCGGCGAGCTTGCGCACCAGCGGAGTGACGTACGCGCCTTCGGCCTCGGGAGCGGGGGCAGCCGGGGCAGGAGCAGCGGGCGCCGGAGCGGCCGGGGCGGGAGCCGGCGGCGGAGGCGGAGCGGCAGCCGGGGCGGTGGGTGCGGCCGCCGCCGGGGCGGGCGCCGGTGGCGCTGCCGGTGCAGGCGCAGGCGCGGGCTCAGCGGCCGGGGCCGGAGCAGCCGGAGCCGGGGCCGCGGCCGGAGCGGCGCCCGCAGCGCCGATGACGGCCAGCTTGGCGCCGACCTCGGCCGTCTCGTCCTCGTTGACCAGAATCTCGAGCAGCGTGCCCGCGGCCGGGGACGGGATCTCGGTGTCGACCTTGTCGGTGGAGACCTCGAGCAGTGGCTCGTCGGCCGCGACCTCCTCGCCGACCTGCTTCAGCCAGCGGGTGACGGTGCCCTCGGTCACCGACTCGCCCAGCGCGGGCAGGACGACGTCGGTTCCCCCAGCTGCCGCTGGGGGTGCCCCCACGGCCGCACCAGCGGCCGGGGCGGGTGCGGCCGGGGCTTCGGCGGCGGGCGCCGGTGCGGGCTCGGGCTGGGCGGCCGGGGCCGGGACCTCGGCAGCAGCCGGGGCCGGGGCCTCGGTCGGGGCCGCGCCGCCGTCGTCGATGATGGCCAGCTCGGCGCCGACCTCGACGGTCTCGTCCTCGGCCACCCGGATGGAAGTGAGGATGCCGGACGCGGGCGCCGGGATCTCGGTGTCGACCTTGTCGGTGGAGACCTCGAGCAGTGGCTCGTCGGCCTCGACCTTCTCGCCCTCGGCCTTCAGCCAGCGGGTGACGGTGCCCTCGGTCACGCTCTCCCCGAGCGCCGGCAGGGTTACGGAAACCGCCATGGTTTCTGTTGCTCCTAACGATCTGTGCGGATGGGTCGCGCCCGAGGATTAGTCGTGGGAGTGCAGCGGCTTGCCGGCCAGCGCCAAGTGGGCCTCGCCGAGAGCCTCGTTCTGCGTCGGGTGCGCGTGGATGAGCTGCGCGACCTCGGCCGGCAGCGCCTCCCAGTTGTAGATCAGCTGCGCCTCGCCGACCTGCTCGCCCATACGGTCACCGACCATGTGGACGCCGACCACGGCGCCGTCGCGCACCTGGACGAGCTTGATCTCGCCCGCGGTCTTCAGGATCTTGCTCTTGCCGTTGCCTGCGAGGCTGTACTTGAGCGCGACGACCTTGTCCGCTCCATAGAGTTCCTTGGCCTTGGCCTCGGTGATGCCGACGGAGGCGACCTCCGGGTGGCAGTACGTGACGCGCGGCACACCGTCGTAGTCGATCGGTACGGGCTTCTGGCCGGCCAGCCGCTCGGCCACCAGGATGCCCTCGGCGAAGCCGACGTGCGCGAGCTGGAGGGTGGGCACCAGGTCGCCGACGGCCGAGATGGTCGGCACGTTGGTCTGCATGTACTCGTCCACGAGGACATAGCCGCGGTCCATGGCGACCCCGGCCTCTTCGTAGCCGAGCCCCTGAGAGACCGGGCCGCGGCCGACGGCGACGAGCAGCAGCTCGGCCTCGAAGGTCTTGCCGTTCTCCAGCGAGACCTTCACACCGTCGGCGGTGTACTCGACGCCCTGGAAGCGGGAGCCGAGGGCGAACTTGATGCCGCGCTTGCGGAAGGCGCGCTCCAGCTGCTTGGAGCTGTCCTCGTCCTCGACCGGGACCAGGTGGGGAAGCGCCTCGACGATTGTGACGTCCGTCCCGAAGGACTTCCAGGCGGAGGCGAACTCGACGCCGATGACGCCACCGCCCAGCACGATGGCGGACTGCGGTACGCGGTCGAGCACGAGAGCGTGGTCGGAGGAGATGACGCGGTTGCCGTCGATGTCCAGGCCCGGCAGCGACTTGGGTACGGAGCCGGTCGCCAGCAGGATGTGCCGACCCTCGTAGCGCTGGCCGTTCACGTCCACCGAGGTGGGCGAGGACAGCCGGCCCTCACCGGTCACATAGGTGACCTTCCGGGAGGCGACCAGGCCCTGCAGGCCCTTGTACAGGCCGGAGATCACGCCGTCCTTGTACTTGTGGACACCCTCGATGTCGATGCCTTCGAACGAGGTCTTCACGCCGAATTCGGCGCTCTCGCGAGCCTGGTCGGCGATCTCACCGGCGTGGAGCAGAGCCTTGGTGGGGATGCATCCGCGGTGCAGACAGGTACCGCCCAGCTTGTCCTTCTCGATCAGTGCGACGTCCAGGCCCAGCTGCGCCCCGCGCAGGGCAGCGGCATAGCCGCCGCTACCGCCTCCGAGGATCACTAGGTCGAAAACGGTGCTGGCGTCGTTCGCCACGTCACGTCCTCCATGCATGGTGCGCCGGAGCCGGTCTTCGGCGACCGGGCGGCGGCTGTTGTTCAAAGCCGCTGATTTGTCGGCCCTCGGTGGGGCTCGCTCGGTAAGTGAGCCGGGGGCCCTGTCCTGCCGAGACAACATCTTCGCACTTGTTCGCGGACGGCGGGACGCGGGGCCATGGTCTGAGACGCCTGTCCGGCCATCCCCCGGATTACCCGTGCGTACGCCGGTGCGAATTTCGTCGAGGCCGAAACCATACCTTCCGGCCCCCGAGCCGAGGGCCGGCGGCGGGAGCAGACTCGGCGCTACGGCCCCGGGCGAGGTGCCCGGGGCCGTACGACCGTGGTCCGACGATCGGCGTGACCACCGGCCTGAGGACCGGTCCGACGACCGGGCTCGGCGTCAGCCCTGTCCGGCCGATCATGCCGGGCTCGCGTGCCCTGGCACCGCGCCTCGCTGCGTTGTCGTCGGTCGCCGATGGCCCCCAGCTACCGCTGGGAGGTGCCCCCACCGCATGGACTCCCTCCTCCGCCTTGCGATGCTCCCCCAGCTATCGCTGGGAGGTGCCCCCTGCACCAGACCCCGCTCCCTGATCCGGCCTGATCGACCGGACAGGACCTAGCCGAGGTCGCCGGCGGCGGCTCGCTCCGCCAGCCGGACCAGGGTGCGGACGGCGGAGCCGGTGCCGCCCTTGGGGGTGTAGCCGAACGGTGCCCCCTCGTGGAACGCCGGGCCCGCGATGTCCAGGTGCGCCCAGGTGATGTCCTCCCCGACGAACTCCTTCAGGAAGAGGCCCGCGACCAGGCCGCCACCCATGCGTTCACCCATGTTGGCGATGTCGGCGACGGCCGAGTCCATACCCTTGCGGAGCTCGGCGGGCATCGGCATCGGCCACGACTGCTCGCCGACCTCCTCGGCGATCTCGTGGATCGCGGTGCGGAAGGCGTCGTCGTTCCCCATGATCCCGAACGTGCGGTTGCCGAGGGCGAGCACCATCGCGCCGGTGAGGGTCGCCACGTCGACGATCGCGTCCGGCTTCTCCTCTGAGGCGCGGGTGAGGGCGTCGGCGAGGACGAGGCGGCCCTCGGCGTCGGTGTTGAGCACCTCGACGGTCTTGCCGCTGTACATGGTGAGGACGTCGCCGGGGCGGGTCGCCGTACCGGAGGGCATGTTCTCGGCGAGCGCCAGCCAGCCGGTGAGATTGACCTGGAGTCCCAGCCTGGCCGCGGCGACGACGGTGGCGAACACGGCGGCGGCACCGCTCATGTCGCACTTCATCGTCTCGTTGTGCCCGGCCGGCTTCAGCGAGATGCCGCCCGAGTCGTAGGTGATGCCCTTGCCGACCAGGGCGAGGGACTTCTTCGCCTTGGGGTGGGTGTAGGCGAGCCGCACCAGCCGGGGCGGGTTGGCCGAGCCCTGTCCGACGCCCAGCAGACCGCCATAGCCGCCCTTGGCGAGCGCCTTCTCGTCGAGCACCTCGACGTTGAGGCCGTGCTCCTTGGCGGCGGTCTGGGCGGCGGTGGCGAAGGACTTCGGGTTGAGGTCGTTGGAGGGGGTGTTGATCAGGTCCCGGGCCCGGTTGACCTCGGCGGCGAGGGCGCTGGCGCGCTCCGCGGCGGCCTTGAAGGCCTTGTCGCGGGGCTTGCCGCCGAGCAGGGTGATCTCGGCGAGGGGAGCCTTCTTGTCGTCCCTCTTCGTGCCGTTGCCGCCGTTGCCGTCGCCGTTGTTGCGGTACGTGTTGAAGGCGTAGGCGCCGAGGAGCGCGCCCTCGGCCACGGCCGCCGCGTCCGCGGTGTCCTCGACCGGCAGCGCGAACGCGCCCTTCTTCGAGCCGGCCAGCGCGCGGGCCGCGGCGCCTGAGGCGCGGCGGAGCGCCTCCGTGCCGAAGCGCTCCCCCTTGGCGGGGGTGTCGCCGAGCCCGACCGCCAGCACGACCGGGGCCTTGAAGCCGGACGGCGAGGGCAGCTTGGTCACCTCACCCTCCCCGCCGGAGGCGCCGAGGGTCTCGAGGACGGTGGCCAGCTTCCCGTCGAACGCCTTGTCCACGTCCTCGGCGCCGGGCGCGACGACCGGGCCCTTCTCGCCCTTGGCGACGCCGATGACGACGGCGTCCGCGCGGAGCGTCGTCGCTGAGGAGGTGCTGAGAGTCAGAGCAGTCACGGTGTTGGGGTTCCTCTTCCGTTGCATTCCTCGGCCAGTCGGTGGGCCGGCCTCCCAGCCCACCGGGCCGCCCGCGCCCTGGCGCACGGCCCTGTGCGCTGCCTGCATCGTATTCCGACCTGCTGTACAACGTGTCGTCCGGCAGGGGGCAGCAGGAACTCGCCGGTGCCGTCCCCAGGGCCGGCCTGTCCGCCCCCGGGCGGGGAGCGGCTGTTGCGCAGGCCCCTCGCGTGGCGGCGGGTTCGGGACGTGCGGTCCGGTCAGATCAGCTCTGATCAGGTCTGATGAGGTGGAGTGGGGTCAGCTCAGGGCGAGGACGAGCAGGGCGGCCGTGGTCCCGGTCTCGGCGAGGGCGCCGAAGACGTCTCCCGTGACGCCTCCCAGGCGGTGGCGGCAGCGGCGGAGGAGGAGTTCGCAGACGGCGATCGCAGCGGGCAGGGCGAGGGCGTACCGGGCGGTGGCCGACGGACCGAAGGGGACGCTCGCTGCCGCGCAGGCCACGAAGGCGACCAGCCCCACCACGGCGGCGGACCGTACAGGAACCGTCTCCGCCACCGCCGCGCCCAGCCCGTCCGGGCGAGCCGCCGGGACGCCCGCGCGGGAGGCGAACGTGAGCGCCAGCCGTGCTGCCACCGCCGCGACCACCGCCGCGACCGCGCCCTGCGCCCAACTCGCCCCGTACAGCTCGTACATGGCTGCGACCTGGGCCAACAACACGAAGAGCAGCGTGATGACGCCGAACGGACCGATGTCCGACTGCTTCATGATGCGCAGCGCGTGCTCGGCCGGCTTGCCGCTGCCCAGGCCGTCGGCCGTATCGGCCAGTCCGTCCAGGTGCAGCCCCCGGGTGAGGGCGGCCGGCACGGCCACCGTCACCACCGCGGCGAGCAGCGGTCCGCTGCCCAGGAGGAGCAGCAGGCCGCCGAGCGCGGCCGCGCAGCATCCCACCACGGCACCGACCACAGGAGCGCAGAGCATGCCCGCCCGCGCCGCAGCCCGGTCCCATCGGGTGACTCGAACCCGTACCACCGTCAGCGTGCCGAAGGCGAAGCGCAGTGCGTCGCCGAGCGAGGCGCGGGCCGCCGGGCCGGGTGTCGTGTCCGTCATCGCGCGCAGGCTATCCCGCACCCCTCGGCAGTAGATTGCGCACTCCGGGAGAAATGTGACGGATCAGCGCATGAAAGCGGGTGTCATGGGTCACTGGTGGGAGCGCAACATCGTCGAGCCCGGCAAGCTGCCCCTCTTCCTCGCTCTGGTCTCCTTCGTCCTCACCTTTCTGATCACCCGTGCCATCACCCGCATGATCCGTGCCGGGAAGGGGCCCTTCCGCAACGTCACCCCCGGCGGCGTGCACGTACACCACGTCGTTCCCGGCATCCTGCTCATGGTCCTCGGCGGCTTCGGGGTGATCGCCGGCTACAAGCACGGATTCGGCAGCGGGCTCGCGGCGGTCCTCTTCGGGATCGGCGTGGGGCTGGTGCTCGACGAGTTCGCGCTCGTGCTCCACCTCGACGACGTTTACTGGACCGAGCAGGGGCGGCAGAGCGTCGAGGTCGTGGTGCTGACCGCCGCCCTCGCCGGTCTGATGTTCCTCGGCTTCGTGCCGTTCGGGGTCAACGATCTGAGCGAGGACGAACTCCAGGGCCGCGCCACTGCCGTGTGGACCATCGTGCTCAACTTCCTGATCGCGCTGATCGCCCTCCTCAAGGGCAAGCTGCGGATGGCGGTGATCGGCGTGTTCGTGCCCTTCATCGCCCTCTGGGGCGCCCTACGCCTCGCCCGGCCCGCCTCGCCCTGGGCCAAGCGGCTCTACCGTACGAGGTCGCGGGCCAGGGCCCGGGCCCAAGTGCGGGCCTACCGCCACGACAAGCGGTGGAACCGGCTGCGCCGCCGCTTCGAGGACCTGGTGGGCGGAGCGCCCTCCCGCTGATGGGAACCGTGGCGTTCGCCCGGGATCGGCCGAACGCTTCACCGGGCTTCCAAGCGAGCAGTCCGGTGAACGGACTGCCGGGGTCAGGCCCGCTCGGACCGGTCCGACGGCTCGGCCGACTCGGCCGACTCGGGTTCCGCCGGGAACTCCTCCTCGAGTTCCCGGTGCGGTTCCGGCGACGTCCGCTCGGGCAGTTCCGCAATCAAGGCGGCGGCCGCCTGTACCAGGGGCAGCGCAAGCAGCGCCCCCGTCCCCTCGCCCACAGTGACGCCATGATCGAGCAGCGGATTGAGCGCCATCCGGTCGAGGGCCTTGGCCTGCGCCGGCTCGCCGCTCGACTGACCGGCCAGCCACCAGTCCGGCGCCCGGAACGCCACCCGCTGCGCGACCAGCGCACAGGCCGCGGAGACAACTCCGTCCAGGATCACGGGCGTACGGCGCACCGCGCACTGCAGCAGGAATCCGGTGATCGCGGCGAGGTCGGCGCCGCCGGTGGTGGCGAGCAGTTCGAGCTGGTCGCCGAGGACGGGCCGGGCCCGACGCAGGGCATCACGGATCGCGGCGCACTTACGCATCCAGGCCAGGTCGTCGATGCTCGCTCCGCCGCGGCCCGTGACGACGGAGGCGTCGGTGCCGCAGAGTGCGGCGATCAGGGCGCCGGCAGCGGTCGTACCGCCGACGCTGAGATCGCCCAGGACGACGATGTCGGTGCCGGAGTCGGCCTCCTCGTCGGCGATCGCCATTCCCGCGCGGAAAGCTTTCTCCGCCTCGTCCAGGGTGAGCGCGTCCTCGACGTCGATCCGGCCCGAGCCGCGGCGGACGCGATACCGCGCGACGTCCTCGGGAAGCTCGCCCGGGTCGCAGTCCACGGCCATGTCGACGACCCGCACCGGGACGCCGTACCGGCGGGCGAGCACGGCGACCGCGCTCTCCCCGTCGAGTACGGCGCGGACCAGCTGCCGGGCGGTCCCGGCGGGGCGGGCGGAGACGCCGAGCCCGGCCACGCCGTGGTCCCCGGCGAAGAGGATGACGCGGGGCTGCTCGATGGGCGCTACGGGTACGGTGCCCTGCGCCGCAGCGAGCCACTCGGCGAGCTCGTCGAGGCGCCCGAGCGAACCGGGACGTGCGATCAGGCGCTCCCGCCGCTCCTCGGCGTCCCGCCGCACGCCGGCGTCGGGGCGCTCGATCACATTGCCGAAGTCGTCGAGATTCAGGCGGCTCACCCGCAAAACCCTACCCTTCGCCGGGGTGGCCGCTCCGCGCCAGGGGCGTAACCACGGTGGGGCTTCGAGTCCGTGCGACTCGATGCCGCGGGCGGGGTGGGGTTCCAGCCTTCCCCGCGCCAGGCGGGGCCCGCTGCGAGAGGTGAGGGGGACCGTCTCGGAGGGCCCGGCCCCCGACCTGTCCGGAGGCAGCGGACCGGAGTGGTTAGAAGCCCGCCGGAGGGAAAGGGTCGCGGGGGCGCAAGGGCAGGGGCTGGCCCGCTACGACCAGGAGGACGTGTTCGCACTCCGCGGCGAACGCCGCGTTGAGGCGGCCCAGTTCGTCGCGGAAGCGGCGGCCCGCGGAGGTTGCGGGATGGACCCCGGAACCCACCTCGTTCGACACGGCGACCACGGTTCGCCGGGTCGCCCGTACCGCCGCGACCAGCGCGTCCGTACGCTCCCGCAGCGCTCGCCGGCCTTCGGCGGCCCATGTGTCGTCGTTCCAGGCACCGGTGGAGTCCATCGCGTCCGTGAGCCAGAGGGCGAGGCAGTCGATGAGGAGCGGGGGCCCGTCCTGGGACAGCAGGGGGACCAGGTCGCAGGTCTCCAGCGTCCGCCACGAGCCGGGGCGGCGCTCCCGGTGGAGGGCGATCCTGGCCGCCCAGTCAGGGTCGTTCTCCCGCCCACCGCCGGTCGCCACGTACACCACGTCGGGGAAGGACTCCAGCCGCCGCTCCGCCTCGACCGACTTCCCCGAGCGGGCCCCGCCGAGCACGAGCGTCCGCCGCGGCAGGTCGGGCACCGCGTGGTACTCACCGACCACCAGTGACTCCCCGTCTCGTACCGTCCGCGTCCCCGCCGACGCCAGCCTGCGGTGCAGCTCGGCTCCCGGCGGCACGTCGTGGTCGAGATGGACGGCGATCACGTCGGTCGTCGCGGTCACCGCGTCCGCGGCCCGCAGCCGGGCGAGTGCGTCGGGGCGGCCGATGACGTCCAGTACGGCCATGTCGTACGGTTCGAGCCCTTCGGGAAGGCCCGCCGGCGCGGCCCCCGGCGGCAGGTACAGCAGCCGGTCGCCGTCCGGTCCCGTGACCACGTACCCGGTCCCGGGCGCGTCCACCGCGACGGCCCAGACCTTGTGGCCGCTGATCAGAGCCAGTTCTCGCCCGTCGGCCCGGCCCGGTGTCGGCAGCCCGGCCGGCGCCTCGACGGCGGGGCCGTTGTGCGGGTGGGACAGCAGCACCTGCTGGACACCGACCAGTGTCCGCCCCGCGCGGGCGGCGGCGAGGGCGGCCCCGGGGGTGAGGTCGAGCAGCAGCGCGCCGTCCACCAGCAGCGCGGTCGGGGCCCGTGCCTCGTCGCCGACGGCGGTCGCGCACGCAGCACACGGGCAGTCGGGGCGGGGCAGCCCGCCGGGGGCTCCGGTGCCGAGCAGAGTGATGTCCACGCCTCGATCGTCTCGCGTCACCGTTGGGGGCACCTCCCTGGGGGCACCACCCAGCGGTAGTCCCCCTGGGCCCAACGGCCCGGGTGCTACCCCCGGGGGGAAGTCGCGCGGGGCCATCCTGGGGCACCTTCGGGGCGCTGGGGGAGGGGGGCGGCGCAGGCCGTTAGGCTGCGGGCAGCACGCACGCGGAGGGACTCAGGAGGCGGGCATGGAGTGGGCATGGCGGTTCGAGAAGGCCGACGGTACGGAGACGGTGCCGGCGGTCGAGCCCGAGGAGTTCACCACCCAGGGAGACGCGGAGTCCTGGATCGGGGAGGTGTGGAAGGACCTGCTGGAAGGCGGAACCGAACAGGTGACGCTCTTCGAGGACGGCACCAAGGTCTACGGGCCGATGAGCCTGAAGGCCGACGAGGGGTAGCCGACCACGGGACCGGGTCGTGATCACCGGCTTCTCGGGGGCGGTGGCTGTCTCGTCAGCAGGACACGGGAGCCTGATGGGGTGACCGCGTCTCGAGGAGCTGGGGAGACGGCTCAGCCCCGTACGCCGCACAGGTGCAGCAGGGCGGCCACGCTGCGGTAGGGGTCGGTGCGCCCGGCCCGCTCCTCGGCGGCGAGCAGGCGTTCCAGCTCCCCGGCGCTCGGCGGCTGCCGGTCCTCGGGAACGTCGGTGAAGACCCGTACGCCGTACCAGGTCTGCAGCGGGGCGCCGATCCCGGCGAGGGTGGCGGTGAGCGCACCGAGCCGGTCGGCCCGCACGTCCAGCCCGCTGCGCTGCGCGTCGAGCGGGGAGTCGAAGGCCGCCAGCGCGGCGTCCCAGTCGCCGGCCAGCCCCGGCCGCATCGCGAGCGCGTCCGCGTTGCGTACGAGCAGGGAGAGCAGGCCGCCGGGGGCCAGCACCCGGGCGAGGCCGGCGAGCAGGGGGTCCGGCTCGGATATGTACATGAGCACCCCGTGGCACAGCACGATGTCGAAGCTGCCGGGCAGGAAGTGCACGCCCGTCTCGCGGCCGTCGCCCTCGATCAGCCGGACCCGATCGCGGATGCCCTCCGGTTCGGCGGCCAGCGCGGTGCGGACCGCGGACAACACCTGGGGATCGGACTCCAGCCCGGTGACCTGGTGACCGGCGCGGGCCAGCCGGAGCGCCTGCGTCCCGCCCCCTGCCTCCGGCAGCGGGGACCCATGGCCCAGCCCCACGTCGAGGACGCGCAGCCGCTGTCCCACCGGGAAGCGGCGGACTATCTGCTCCTCGAGCTGTCGCGCGATCAGCTCCTGGCGGACGGTGCTCCGCACACAGCCCAGGACCTGGCCCGGCCAGGCCGGCGAGTCGCTGTCCTGCCACTCGGCCGGGAGCGGCGCCCCTGATCCCTGGGCCGTGGCAGCGCTCAGGGCCGCTCTCCCCGCTTGACCTGCGGCTTCGGCAGTCGCAGCCGACGCATCTGGAGGGTGCGCATCAGGGCGTACGGCACGGCGCCGCGCAGGTTCTCGTTCGGGTAGCGCGCCCGCAGCTGCTTCTTCAGACGGATCGAGATGCCGACCGAGTCGATCACGATCATCACGATGACGCCCAGCCACAGCAGCAGCGAGGCGTTCTTGATCGCGAGCGAGGGCAGCATGCTCAGCACCAGGATGAGCACTGCGAGAGGCAGGAAGAACTCCGCCACGGCGAAGCGCGAGTCGACGAAGTCACGGGCGAACCGACGGACCGGGCCCTTGTCCCGGGCCGGGAGGTACCGCTCGTCGCCGCTGGCCAGCGCCTCGCGCTGCCGGGCCAGCTGCTCGCGGCGCGCCTCCCGCTGGCGCTTGGCGCCGTCCTTGCGGTTGGTCGGCGTGGACGCCACGCTCCGGCGCGGTGACTGGGCGTCGCTGCGCTTGGGGGTGGGGCGGCCCTTCGGGGCCTGCGGGTCACGGGGCTGCTGCGGCTGGTCCGCGGTCATCTTGGCGACCGTGGCCTGCTCATCCTTGGAACGGCTTCGGAACACAAAGCCCAAGGGTACGGGGTCCGGGGTCGCGACCCCACCCCCCATGGGCACGATCCGGCAACGCCGCTGGGCCGTGCTGCGCCCGCCGCCTCCTCCTTGCGCCGGATATGCCGATCCCCTGATCGTCCCGGAGGAGGAGCGCATCCAGGTGCGAACAGTGCGGTAATAGAGGCAGGCCCCGTACTGTTGGGTCATAGAGGTGCTGTAGTCCGAGCCCGGAGAAGGGGGCGCGCGAGGCCCATGAGCGGTGTCATGAAGCGGATGGGGATGATCTTCCGCGCGAAGGCCAACAAAGCCCTGGACCGGGCCGAGGACCCGCGCGAGACCCTCGACTACTCGTACCAGAAGCAGCTCGAGTTGCTTCAGAAGGTCCGCCGTGGCGTCGCGGACGTGGCCACGTCGCGCAAGCGGCTCGAGCTGCAGCTCGGCCAGCTGCAGGGCCAGTCCGCCAAGCTGGAGGACCAGGGCCGCAAGGCCCTCGCACTGGGCCGTGAGGACCTGGCCCGCGAAGCGCTGTCCCGGCGGGCCGCGCTCCAGCAGCAGGTCACCGACCTGGAGTCGCAGCACCAGACGCTGTCGGGCGAGGAGGAGAAGCTGACGCTGGCCGCCCAGCGGCTGCAGGCCAAGGTGGACGCCTTCCGTACGAAGAAGGAGACCATCAAGGCCACCTACACCGCTGCGCAGGCGCAGACCCGGATCGGCGAGGCCTTCTCCGGCATCTCCGAGGAGATGGGCGACGTCGGCATGGCGATTCAGCGGGCCGAGGACAAGACCGCCCAGCTCCAGGCGCGGGCCGGGGCGATCGACGAGTTGCTGGCCTCGGGTGCGCTCGAGGACTCCAGCGGCACGGCCAAGGACGACATCGCGGCGGAGCTGGAGCGGCTGTCCGGCGGCTCGGACGTCGAGCTGGAACTGCAGCGGATGAAGGCGGAACTGGCGGGCGGCAGCGGCACGCAGCAGGCCATCGAGGGCGGGCAGCAGGGGCAGTCCGCCCCGGAGGAGTCGCAGGAGCGGCCCAAGTTCGACAAGCAGTAGCCCCCGCCCGGCGGCACACCGCCCCGGCCGTACGCATCGGGAGGTCGTCGTGATCGTAAGGATCATGGGGGAGGGGCAGGTGAGGCTGGGGGACAGCCATGTCGCCGAGCTGAACAAGCTGGATGACGAACTGCTCGCCGAGATGGAGAGCGGTGACGATGCCGGCTTCCGGCACACGCTCATGGCGCTGCTCGGTGCGGTCCGCGAGTTCGGTGAACCGCTGCCCGACGACTCCCTCGAGCCGTCCGAACTGATCCTGCCGTCGCCCGACGCGACGCTGGAGGAGGTCCGGGCGATGCTCCGGGACGACGGCCTCATCCCCGGCTAGGCCCGGTCCGGCCGATCAGGCCGGACGGGACCCCCTCGCCGGGGCGGCCGCTCCGCGCCGCAGAAGTCCTGGGAGCACTCCGCCAGCTAACGCCGGGGTACCCCCACCCTGGGCACCGCCCAGCGGTAGCTGGGGCAGGTAGCTGGGGGAAGGTCGATGCCGGGTGTCGGGACGGCCTAACGTTGCCTCTCGTGACCTCTCTCGCCGTCGGGCCGGGCCTCGTCCGCCCTCAGCGGTGGCTGCGGGCCCACCCGCTCGCGTTAGACGCCGCCCTCGCCGTCGTCCTCCTCGCCCTGATCCTCATCAATCTGGTGTCGGATCCTCATGGCTATCGCGGCCCGTACGGCCCGCGGTTCGGGCAGCACCCCCCGAAGGTGTCGAGCGTCCTCATAGCGGTCCTCGCCTGCGCGGCGCTCGTGCCGCGCCGCCGAATACCGCGCCAGGCTCTCGCCGTCACCGGTCTGCTCACCCTTCTCGAGCTGGTGACCGGCGCAGACGACCGCGGCGCGCCGGTCGCCCTGACCACCGCCGTGGCGCTCTACACCGTCGCCTCCCGCACCGACCGTCCGACGGCCTGGCGGATCGGCGCGCTCACCGTCGTCGTCCTCACCGCCGCCACGATGCTGTTCGGGCCCGACCCGTGGTACGGGCAGCAGAACCTCGGGATCTTCGCGTGGACGGGCATGGCCGCGGCCGTGGGCGACGCCGTACGCAGCCGCCGCGCCTACGTCGACGCCATCCGCGAGCGGGCCGAGCGGGCCGAGCGGACCCGTGAGGAGGAGGCCCGCCGCCGGGTGACCGAGGAGCGCATGCGGATCGCCCGCGAACTGCACGATGTCGTCGCTCATCACATCGCGCTGGTCAACGTCCAGGCCGGGGTGGCGGCCCACGTCATGGACAGCCGGCCCGACCAGGCCAAGCAGGCGCTCGCCCACGTACGGGAGGCCAGCCGCTCCGCGTTGCAGGAGCTGCGCGCCACCGTCGGCCTGCTGCGCCAGTCGGGGGACCCCGAGGCGCCCACCGAGCCGGCCCCTGGCCTCGGAGTGCTCGACCAGCTGATCGACGGCTTCGCCCGGGCCGGACTGCCGGTCGAGGTGGAGGTGTTCTCCACCGGGCTTCGGGGGCCATGGCACAGCCGGCGTGCGGAGCGGGCCGCCGAGGTCGTCGGCGACCTGCCCGCGGCCGTGGACCTGACCGCCTACCGGGTGGTCCAGGAGGCCCTGACGAACACACAGAAGCACGCCGGAGCACGGGTGCACGCCGTGGTCCGGATAGCACGCACCGGGGACCACCTGGAGATCACGGTCGTCGACGACGGAGTCGGGGTGCCGCAGTCGGAGGAGGCGGGGGAGTCTGCGGGCCCCGACGGCACGTCAGAGGCGAGCGATGGTCACGGACTGATGGGCATGCGGGAGCGCGCCGCCGCGCTCGGCGGCGAGTGCCGGACCGGCCCACGTCACGGAGGCGGCTTCAGGGTCCACGTACGCTTGCCGCTCACGACCGCGCAAGAGGGGGCCACGTGACGATCCGGGTGCTGCTCGCCGACGACCAGGCACTGCTGCGCAGCGCGTTCCGCATCCTGGTCGACTCCGAGCCGGACATGGAGGTGGTCGGGGAGGCGGCCGACGGCGCGGAGGCCGTACGGCTGGTGCGCGAACAGCTGCCGGACGTCGTCCTCATGGACATCCGGATGCCCGGCACGGACGGGCTCGCCGCGACCCGCGAGATCAGCGGAGATCCGGCCCTGGACGGCGTCCGGGTGGTGATGCTGACGACCTTCGAGGTGGACGAGTACGTGGTGCAGTCGCTGCGCGCGGGTGCCTCGGGCTTCCTCGGCAAGGGGGCGGAGCCGGACGAGCTGCTGGCGGCGATCCGGGTCGCGGCGGCGGGCGAGGCGCTGTTGTCACCCGCCGCGACCAAGGGACTGATCGCCACCTTCCTTGCCCAGACGGATGGTTCGGAGGCCGCGGAGGAGCGGGCCGTCGACGCCGAGCGGCTCGCGGCGCTCACCGGGCGCGAACGCGAGGTCCTCGTCCACGTCGCGGGCGGGCTCTCCAACGACGAGATCGCGGAGCGGCTCGCGGTGAGCCCGCTGACCGTCAAGACGCATGTCAACCGGGCGATGGCGAAGCTGGGCGCGCGGGACCGGGCGGGGCTGGTGGTCATCGCGTACGAGACCGGGCTGGTACGCCCAAGGGTGGAGTGACCGGGCGGTCACGGTACTGCGCCTGCGGTACTCGGCTCGTCCGAGAACCGACCTGGGAGCGAGGAAATCCGGCTTTTCACGGCTGATCGTATAAGCGGGCCGTAAGCCCTCTCCCGACCGGCGACAGAAGAGAGACCTCCACCCATGTCCTGGCTGTCCAGAATCAGCCTCCTCCAACGCGGTTTGATCGCCCTGACGGCGATCGTCGCGATCGCCTTCGGGGCCGTTGCGATACCTCAGCTCAAGCAGCAGCTCCTGCCCTCCATCGACTTGCCCATGGTGTCGGTGCTGGCCCCCTACCAGGGAGCGTCCCCTGAAGTCGTCGAGAAGCAGGTGGTCGAGCCGCTCGAGGACAGCATCGAGGGGGTCGACGGCATCACGGGGATCACCTCGACGGCGAGCGAGGGCTCGGCCGTGATCATGGCTCAGTTCGACTACGGCAACGGCTCGAAGCAGCTGGTCGCCGATGTGCAGCAGGCCGTGAACCGGGCCCGCGCACAGCTGCCGGACGACGTCGACCCGCAGGTCGTGGCCGGCTCCACCGACGACATCCCGACCGTCGTGCTCGCCGCCACCTCGGAGCAGGACCAGCAGAGGCTGGCCGAACAGCTCGACCGTACGGTCCTCCCGATCCTGAAGGACATCGACGGCGTCGGCCAGGTGACCGTGGACGGCGTCCAGGACCGGATCGTCTCGGTCACGCCGGACGACGGGAAGCTGGCCCGGGCGGGCCTCACGGCGGCCGCACTGGGCCAGGCGCTCGAGGCGAACGGCGCGTCGGTGCCCGCCGGTTCGTTCGCGGAGCAGGGGAGGAGCAAGACCGTCCAGGTCGGCACCGGCTTCACTGCGCTGCGGCAGATCGAGGACCTGCGGGTGTCCCCGGCAGCGGGCGGCCCGGGCGGCGACCGCGGGTCCGCCCAGGCCCCGAAGCCCGTACGGATCGGTGACGTCGCCACCGTGAAGGAGGAGTCGGCGACTCCGGTCTCCCTCACACGTACCAACGGCGAGCGGAGTCTCGGCATCACCATGACGATGGGTCAGGACGGCAGCGCCGTCGCCATCTCCGACGCGGTCCGGGACCGACTGCCCGAGCTGCGCAAGGATCTCGGCTCCGGCACAGAGCTGACGGTGGTGAGCGACCAGGGCCCGGCCGTCTCCAAGTCCATCGACAGCCTCACCACCGAGGGCCTCCTCGGCCTGCTCATGGCCGTCGTGGTGATCCTGGTCTTCCTGGTGTCGCTGCGCTCCACGCTCGTGACGGCGGTGTCGATCCCGCTGTCCGTCGTGATCACCCTGATCGTGCTGTGGACCCGTGACCTGTCGCTCAACATGCTGACGCTGGGCGCGCTGACGATCGCCATCGGCCGGGTCGTCGACGACTCGATCGTGGTCCTGGAGAACATCAAGCGGCATCTGTCCTACGGCGAGGAGCGGCAGGTGGCGATCCTCACCGCGGTGAAGGAGGTCTCGGGCGCGATCACCTCCTCGACGCTGACGACGGTCGCCGTCTTCCTGCCGATCGGCGTCGTCGGTGGCATGGTGGGCGCGCTGTTCGGCCCCTTCTCGCTGACCGTCACCGTGGCGCTGCTCGCCTCGCTGATCGTGTCGCTGACCGTGGTGCCGGTGCTCTCGTACTGGTTCCTGCGCGCCCCCAAGGGCACGGACGGTATGGATCCAGCGGAACTGCGCCGCGTCTCGGAGGCGAAGGAGGCGCGGAGCCCGCTGCAGCGGCTGTACGTCCCGGTGCTGCGGTTCGCCACCCGCCGCCGCTTCACCAGTCTCGTCATCGCGGGCGTGGTGCTTGTCGCCACCTTCGGCATGGCGCCGCTGCTCAAGACCAACTTCTTCGATCCCGGGGACCAGGACACCGTCTCCATCAAGCAGGAACTGGCGCCCGGCACCAGCCTGGACGCCGCCGACGCCGCTGCACAGAAGGTCGAGAAGATGCTCGCGAGTCTGGACGAGGTCAAGGACTTCCAGGTCACGGTCGGCTCGTCCGGCATCATGGCGGCGTTCGGCGGCGGTACGGGTGCCAACCAGGCCTCGTACCAGGTCAAGCTGGCGGATTCCGCCGACTCCGCCGCAGCCATCGACCGGATCCGCGACGGTCTCGACGGTCTCGGCACGGGCATCGGCCAGACCACCGTCCAGGCCGGGGACGGCTTCGGCAACCAGGACCTGAGCGTTGTGGTCAAGGCCGCGGACGCGGACGTGCTGAAGAAGGCGTCGGAGCAGGTGCGCAGCGAGGTCGCGAAGCTCGACGACGTCACAGACGTGCAGAGCGACCTGGCGCAGAGCGTCCCGCGGATCTCGGTCACGGGCAACGAGCAGGCCGCCCGCTACGCCTTCACCGAGGCCACCCTCGGGCAGGCCGTCGCCCAGGCGGTGCGCGGCACCACCTCCGGCAAGGCGACGCTCGGCGACACCGAGCACGATGTCGTGGTGAAGTCGGCGAACCCGGCGACCACCGAGGAGGCACTGCAGAACCTCTCGCTCGCCACGCCGACCGGTGCGGTCGAACTCCGGGAGATCGCCGAGGTCAAGACGGTCCCGGGACCGGTCCAGACGACGCGGATCGACGGCGCCCGGGCGGCGACGATCACTGCCAAGCCGACCGCGGAGAACACCGGCGCGGTGAGCGCGGAGCTCCAGACGAAGATCAATGCGCTGGAGCTGCCCGAGGGCGCCACGGCGAAGATCGGCGGCGTCTCCGAGGACCAGGACGAGGCGTTCTCCTCGCTGGGCCTGGCCATGCTGGCCGCCATCGCGATCGTGTTCATGCTGCTGGTCGCGACCTTCCGGTCGCTGGTGCAGCCGCTGATCCTGCTGGTGTCCATCCCCTTCGCGGCCACCGGCGCGATCGGACTGTTGGTAGCCACGGGCACCCCGCTCGGCGTGCCGGCCCTGATCGGCATGCTGATGCTGATCGGCATCGTGGTCACCAACGCGATCGTCCTGATCGACCTGATCAACCAGTACCGGGCGCAGGGTTACGGCATCGTCGAGGCCGTCGTCGAAGGCGGCCGCCACCGACTCCGGCCGATCCTGATGACCGCGCTGGCGACGATCTGCGCGCTGCTACCGATGGCGCTGGCGATCACCGGGGACGGCGGGTTCATCTCGCAGCCGCTGGCCGTGGTGGTGATCGGTGGCCTGGTCAGCTCCACCGTGCTCACGCTGCTCCTCGTCCCGACGCTCTACGCGATGGTCGAGCTCCGCAAGGAGCGTAGGCGCGCCAAGCGTGCCGCGAGGCGCGCCGCGAAGTCGGCGGAGCTGACGCCTCCGCGCCAAGCGGAACCGGCAGGCGTCTGACGCGCAGAGCCGGTTCGGGGGCATTCGTTCCTCCCCCAGCTAACGCTGGGAGGTGCCCCCAGGCGGAACGAATGCCCCCGAACCGGCTGCCTACGGCAGCGCGAGCATCCGCTCGAGCGCGAGCTTGGCGAACTTCTCCGTCTCCGCATCCACCTGGATCCGGTTGACCACCTTGCCGTCCGCCAGGGATTCCAGCGCCCAGACCAGGTGCGGCAGGTCGATCCGGTTCATCGTGGAGCAGAAGCAGACCGTCTTGTCGAGGAAGACGATCTCCTTGCCCTCGTCGGCATAGCGGTTGGCCAGCCGCCGTACGAGGTTCAGTTCCGTGCCGATCGCCCACTTCGAGCCGGCGGGCGCCGCCTCCAGCGTCTTGATGATGTACTCCGTCGAGCCGACGTAGTCCGCCGCCGCGACGACCTCGTGCTTGCACTCGGGGTGCACCAGCACGTTCACGCCCGGCATACGCTCACGGACGTCGTTGACCGAGTCCAGCGAGAAGCGCCCGTGCACCGAGCAGTGCCCGCGCCACAGGATCATCTTCGCGGCCCGCAGCTCCGCTGCACTCACCCCACCGCCCGGCTTGTGCGGGTTGTAGACCACGCAGTCGTCCAGCGACATCCCCATGTCCCGGACGGCCGTGTTCCGGCCCAGGTGCTGGTCCGGCAGGAACAACACCTTCTCACCCTGCTCGAACGCCCAGTCCAGCGCTCGCTTGGCGTTGGACGAGGTGCAGATCGTGCCGCCGTGCCGGCCGGTGAAGGCCTTGATGTCGGCGGAGGAGTTCATATACGAGACCGGGACCGTCGTCTCGGCGATCCCGGCTTCCGTGAGCACGTCCCAGCACTCGGCCACCTGCTCGGCCGTCGCCATATCGGCCATCGAGCAGCCCGCGGCCAGGTCGGGGAGTACGACCTGCTGGTCGTCGTTGGTCAGGATGTCCGCGGACTCGGCCATGAAGTGAACACCGCAGAAGACGATGTACTCGGCCTCCGGCCGCGCGGCGGCGTCCCGCGCGAGCTTGAACGAGTCCCCCGTGACGTCGGCGAACTGGATGACCTCGTCACGCTGGTAGTGATGTCCGAGCACGAAGACCTTGTCCCCGAGCCGGGCCTTGGCTGCTCGGGCCCGTTCCACCAGGTCCGGGTCGGACGGGGACGGCAGGTCGCCGGGGCACTCCACACCGCGCTCGCTCTTCGGGTCGGCCTCCCGGCCGAGCAGAAGAAGAGCGAGCGGCGTTGGCTGGACATCGAGAGTTTGGGCGGTGGTCACTGCACGCACCCTTTCTTGTTTTCCGCAGACACGCCTTTTCGTCTGATTGACGCTATCTATCATAACTGCTTCGTGTCAGTTTGACGATGGCCATCGTGTCGATGTGACGCATTCCCGGAGCGACCCCGGGCGGCGGAGCCGCGGCCAGGAGCCGGTGCCCCACGCCGCGGTGGTGTGCGAGCATGAAGGCGGAGAACACGCGGAAGACACCGTGCGGGCCCGGAATGAATCCGCGGCCCCGTTGGTTCCAGCCGACGGCAAGCAGTCCGTACAACCCGGGAGAGAAGCAGATGTCCGTTCAGGACGAGAAGACCAGCGTGAGCGACGGCATCATTCTGTCCGACGCCGCCGCAGCGAAGGTCAAGAGCCTGCTGGAGCAGGAAGGCCGTGACGACCTCGCGCTGCGCGTCGCCGTCCAGCCCGGTGGCTGCTCGGGCCTGCGTTACCAGCTCTTCTTCGACGAGCGCTCGCTCGACGGGGATGTCGTCAAGGACTTCGGTGGCGTCAAGGTCGTCACCGACCGGATGAGCGCCCCGTACCTGGGCGGCGCCTCCATCGACTTCGTCGACACCATCGAGAAGCAGGGCTTCACGATCGACAACCCGAACGCCACGGGTTCCTGCGCCTGCGGCGACTCCTTCCACTGAGTCACACGGGCTTGCGCGCATACGCCGAGGGCGGCGGACCTGTTTCAGGCCCGCCGCCCTCGGCACGTCCGGGACCGCTCCCCGGATCCGCTGATCACTTCTTCTTCGGCACGGCCTTGCCGCTCGAGGCGTCCACGACCTTCCGGTCGCCCAGCGGCTCGTCCAGTGTCACCTTCTCCTGGAACCGCTTCGCGATCTTGATGCATGCGTGGCCGGGCTTCTTCTCCTTGCCGATGACCTTGGCCTTCACCGTCCCCGAGGAGACGTCGGCCGAGGCCGAGTAATCACTGCACACCCCGCCCCAGAAGTGCAGGATCAGGGTCCGGCCATCGATGCTGTAGCCGTCGATGTGCTGGGTCTCGACCCGTCCTCCGGGCTTGCCGGGCTCGGTGGTCGGCTCGTCCCCGGGCTTCTCGCCGCCGGGTGCGGACTGGGCGAGGTACTTCGGGTGTACGGCCGGGTGGGTCACGGTGTAGGTGTTCTGCGAGCCCGTGGCACCCGGCAGCTCCACCTCGAACATCCACGACGGCACAAGCGCCTGCCGTCCCGCCACGAAGTGCACCGCCAGCCCGAAGACCGCGTCCCGTACGGTCGAGGGCTTCGGCTTCGCGTCGTTCCGGGGCGGGCAGGGAAGAGTCCCCGCCTCCGCCGCGATCGAGCCCTCGCCCCCGCCGTCCCGCTCCTTGTGCGGCACGGGCGACGCGCAGCCGCCGATGCCGACCTTGCCGGGTCGGCCGGCCTTGTTGAGCTCCTTCAGCGTCTCCTCCGCGCCGAGCACCGGGTACTCCGGGCCGGCCACCAGCTCCGCGAGATGCCCGCTGCCGCCGACCACCTGACCGTCGGAGCCGACCTGCAGACCCGTCTGCCAGCCGTACGTCGGCAGTCCGTCGACCACCGGCTCCGCGTTCACGATGCGCAGCGCACCGATCGTCTGGTCCGCGGCCAGCTTCGCGTCGCTCAGCCCGATGCTCTTCATCACGGGCGCGGCCGCCTTCTTCGCGCGCTCCTCGGAGACCGGTCCCGTGCCGTCACCGCCCTTGCCGCCGTCCGGCGCGGACGGATGTTCGCCCGGGGCGGGGCAGCGTGCGGGCGAGGACGTGGACGCTCCGTCGCCCTTTCCGCCCTCGGGCGGTGGAACGGGCTCCGTGCACCCTCCGCCCGCGCCGTAGCGCACGTACGTCCAGGTACCCGGGGCCTTCTTGGCGATGTCCAGCGTCGGCCCCGCCGCGTCACGGGTCTGCCCGAACTTCCAAGTCTCTTGGACCAGCCGGGGCGCGCCTTGTACGTCGAGCGCTTTCGCCAGCCGCTCGGCCTGCGCGCGCGTCACCTCCCCCTGCACGCGGTGGACCGCTGCCGCATCGGGCCCGTCCGGGAGCGGGCCGTCGGCGCGGTAACGCGCTCCGGAGGGGTCCGGCTCACCAGGGGCGATGCCCGGGCCGTTCTTGCCGTCGCCACGCCCGTACCCGTCCAACCGGAGCGGCGGCGGGTCCCCTTGACCAGCGGCGGGCGAGCCGTTGCCGGTCCCGTCGCCCGACGCGGTCGAGGCCCAGTACGCGCCGCCGCCACCGGCCAGCAGCACCGCGGCCGCAACCGATGCGGCGATCAAGGTGGAGCGCCGGCGCGGCGCGGTGACATGCGTCTCGGGGGTGTCCGGTGCGCCGCTCGCGTCGGCGGTCTCGGCTGCCCCGGGTACGCGATCGTCCGGGGTGCCCTCGGGCTCGGGGGTGTGGTCGCTGCTCACCGCAATGCTCCTTCGGCTCCGCTCGACACATCATGTCGGATCCCCCACCCGGGGGACGCGGATTGGACGGAGCGGCGCGGTGCGCGGTTCCCGTGACGCCGGGCGCGGCCGGCGGGCCGTGCTCCTCAGTCGCCGTACTCGGACATGCCGTCCAGCAGATGGGCGGACTTCGGCGGAACCTTGACACCCCGGATGCGCGAGGGCGGTACGGGCTCGGCCGCTGCCCGGTCCTGGGGGTGGGGCGAAGTCCAGTGCGGAGCCATGCGCGCGCAGTCGCCGCGCAGCTCGTCCAGCGACTCGGGCTCGGCGGCGAGGGTGAGGGGGGAGGCGGATTCGACGCGCTGCTTGGGCATGGGGACTCCCGGTCCATGGGGTGTGCCGGCTGCGGACCCCGTACGAAGGCACCGTATGATCTCGAGCGGAGCCATGAAAGCCCTACTATTGGGTAGTTTTGCCAGGTCGGAAAGGGCGGGCAGGAGCCGGTAGCGTTGGCGGCGCTCTTTCCGTCGTCCTCGCCGTCCTCATCCCCTCGCCGCAGGAGCAGACCGCCGTGCGCATCGCTGTCACCGGTTCCATCGCCACCGACCATCTGATGACCTTTCCCGGCCGCTTCGCCGACCAGCTCGTCGCGGAGCAGCTGCATACGGTCTCGCTGTCGTTCCTGGTCGACACCCTCGACGTACGCCGGGGCGGGGTGGGTCCCAACATCTGCTTCGGGATGGGGCTGCTCGGCCTCAACCCGATCCTGGTCGGTGCGGCCGGGACGGACTTCGCGGAGTACCGCGGATGGCTGGACCGGCACGGGGTGGACACCACCTCGGTGCGGATCTCCGAGGTGCTGCACACGGCCCGTTTCGTCTGCACCACCGACACCGACCACAACCAGATCGCGTCCTTCTACACCGGTGCGATGAGCGAGGCCCGGAACATCGAGCTGAAGCCCGTCGCGGACCGGGTCGGCGGGCTCGATCTGGTGGTCATCGGGGCCGACGACCCGGAGGCGATGATCCGCCACACGGAGGAGTGCCGCTCGCGTGGCATCCCCTTCGCCGCGGACCCCTCCCAGCAGCTGGCCCGGTTGGAGGGCGACGACATCCGCGTCCTCGTCGATCGCGCCGCGTATCTCTTCACGAACGAGTACGAGAGCGCGCTGATCGAGTCCAAGACGGGCTGGACGGCGGACGAGATCCTCCAGAAGATCGGCACGCGGGTGACGACGCTCGGCGCACAGGGCGTACGGATCGAGCGGCGCGGCGAGGACCCGATCCAGGTCGGATGCCCGGAAGAGGAGGCGAAGGTCGATCCCACCGGCGTGGGCGACGCCTTCCGCGCCGGGTTCCTGGCCGGTGTGTCCTGGGAGCTTCCGCTGGAGCGGGCGGCGCAGCTGGGCTGCATGCTCGCGACGCTGGTGATCGAGACCCTGGGGACGCAGGAGTACGAGCTGCGGCGCGGGCACTTCATGGACCGGTTCACCAAGGCCTACGGTCACGAAGCGGCGGCCGAGGTCCGCGCCCACCTGAGCTGACCGGCCCGCCCTCCCGGGGCTGCATCCCCGCATCCCCGGTGGGGGTCCCCGACACCCCGCCGGGGTGCGGGGCTGCCACCCCGCGCGGCTCTGCCCGCCGCTGGTGGCACACACGGCACCGGTTGGGCTCCTTCCGGGACTCCGGTGGGTCCCCGCCGGGACCCAGGGGGCGGGTGCCGCGGATTTCGCGCGGCCCCCGGCGACCCCGCCCTCTGCAGCGGGCAGCTCGCCGGTGGCCGGGTGCGGTCAGGCGAGTCGACGGACCAGGTAGGCGGCGCCGCGCTCCGCGGGGCGCTCGCCCACGTACTCCTGGCCACGCATCTCGCACCAGGCAGGGAAGTCGAGCTTCGCCGCCTCGTCGTCCGACAGCACGGCGACGACCTCGCCCACCTCGACATCGCCGATCACCTTCGCCAGCTCGATCACCGGAACCGGGCAGCGCTTGCCCAGCGAGTCGACCGTCAGCGCGGGCCGCTCGGCGTCCGGTGCGTCGTCCCCAGCCGCGTCCCCGGAGGAGGCGGCGGCCCCGGCCGGTTCGGCGGAAGGGGCGCCGCTGGACGGCGCACCCAGCGCAAGCCGCACCTCCCGCACCGCGTCCGGCAGCACCGCGAGGAAGCGCTCTACGTCCTCCTCCGCCGTGCCCAGCGGCAGCGACAACCGGATGTTGCCCTCGGACAGCACCCCCATGGCCCGCAGCACATGGCTCGGCGTGAGCGTGCTCGACGTGCACGAGGAGCCGGAGGAGACCGAGAACCCCGCCCGGTCCAGCGCATGCAGCAAAGTCTCCCCATCGACATAGAGACAGGAGAAGGTGACCAGATGCGGCAGCCGCCGCACCGGATCGCCGACGACCTCGACGTCCGGCACCAGCTCCTGGACGCGTGACCGGATCCGGTCCACCAGCCCGCGCAGACGCTTGGCCTCCTCGGCGGCCTCCTGCTGCACGGCGCGCAGCGCCGCTGCCGCCGCGACCACCGCGGGGATGTTCTCGAACCCGGCTGCGCGCCCCGACTCCCGCTCGTCCGCCGGGGCTTGTGGCGCGAACCGGACGCCCTTGCGTACGACGAGCAGCCCTACACCGGACGGCCCGCCCCATTTGTGGGCACTGGCGGTCAGAACCGACCAGTCGCCCTCGACTTGACCCCAGGCGAGCGACTGGGCCGCGTCCACGAGCAGGGGCACCCCCGCCGCTCGGCATGCCTCCGCGACCTCGGCCACCGGCTGCTCCGTACCCACCTCGTGGTTGGCGGACTGCAGACAGGCGAGGGCCGTGTCGGGCCGGAGTGCGGCACCGTACTCCTGGGGGTCGACCCGGCCGGTACGGTCCACGCCGACCTCGGTGACCGTCCCGCCGTCCGCGGCATGAGTCTCGGCCGCGTGGAGGACGGAGGAGTGCTCGACCGCGGACACGATCAGATGCCGGCCGACGCGGCGTCGGCCGGCCAGCGCTCCGGCGACGCCGGTGTGCACGGCGCGCGTGCCGGACGGGGTGAAGGTCAACTCGTCCGTCCGGCATCCCACCGCGTCGGCGGCCGCCTCGCGGGCGGCGTCGAGCAGCATCCGGGCGCGGCGACCCTCGCGATACAGCCGGGCAGGGTCGGCCCACCCCTCGTCGATCGAGGCCAGCAACGCCTGGCGGGCGACGGGGTGCAGCGGGGCGGACGACGCCGCGTCGAAATAGACCACGAAGAAACGCTAACGCGCGACGGCCGCCGGCGGCCTTGCCCGACGACCGCCCTTGCGGTGCGGTGGCCCGTCCCCAGCGTTCCGCACACTCGCGGCGCTCGGCACCCTGCCCCACTCCCCTCGAGCTCGCGCGCCGAGGCGCGGACCGTTGCACCCGTTTCTGCGACGGGACTCGCACCGTGGTTGGCGCCCTCGGGGATGGGCCTGGGTTCTGGCGGTTTCGCCCGCGGTGCGCCCGACTCGCATGGCACGCTGTGCGGCGGCGGGCGCCGATCGGAGACGCGTCTCCGGGACAGGTACGATGCCGCTGGCTCAACGGGGGCCGTGAGGGCCCGCAATGAAGCATCACCGCAGGCCAGGACCTTGGAGCGCAGGGGTGCGCCGTAAGCCACCGGCCTTGGGGCCAGGCGGACCGATTCCGCGGCGGTCTCGCCCCTCGGCGCCGCGCGCAGGTGTTGCGCTCTTGCCGCGTGGTGGCCGAAGGCAGGGCCCTGGTCCGTGCGGTGGCGTCGGCACGTCACGTTTCTCCCAGGGGCCCAGAGGGAAACCGCAACTGATCGCCACGGGTTGCTATGGATCGGGCCCGGCGCCGGCCTGGCAGCGGTGGGAGGCGTTGCGTCCGGGTCTGCTTCGCTGGGGCCGGCGGAGCAGCGCGCGGCCCGGCGGCCGGGCACCGGACGCACGCCCTGTGCGGAGCGCCGAGAGGCCCCGCGCCTCGGCGAAATCCCAGCCCACGCCGGAGGCGAATCCCGCATTCCACCCCTTCGGGGTGTGCCGCGGCGCGTTGGGCACCCTCCCCGCGCAGCCCCAAATAGCGTCCAGTAGGGTTTGGTCCGCATAAACATCCAAACCCCTGCCCGCGCCAGGGCCGGCGACCGACCAGCGTGACGGCCGCAGCCGGCCGCGCGGGCGACTCTCGGGAAGGCGCTACGTGAGTCCCAACGGCTCCGACCGCTCGTCGCGGCGCCCGATGCGGCGGAAGCTGCCGCAGGCGCTGGCCGCGGGCCTGGTCCTTGCGACCGCCACCGGTTGCACATACAAGGACTTTCCCCGCCTCGGCATGCCTGGCCCCGTCACGGACGAGGCGCCGCGGATCCTCTCCCTGTGGCAAGGCTCGTGGGCGGCTGCGCTCGCCACGGGTGTGCTGGTCTGGGGCCTGATCCTGTGGAGCGTCGTCTTCCACCGGCGGTCCCGGACCAAGGTCGAGATTCCTCCGCAGACTCGGTACAACATGCCGATCGAGGCCCTCTACACCGTGGTCCCGATCATCATCGTCTCGGTGCTCTTCTACTTCACCGCGCGCGATGAGAGCGAGCTGCTCAAGACCTCCAAGAAGCCGGACCACGTCATCAACGTCGTGGGCTACCAGTGGAGCTGGGGCTTCAACTACCTGGAGGACGTCGACGGCGACCTCAGCACGCCGGCCGAGGCCCCCGCGCAGCTGCGGTCCATCGCGGACCGGAAGCTCGAGGGCACGCCGAAGGGCGCGGAGGGCGTCTACGAGGCCGGTATCCCCGGAGACCGGAACCCGGACACGAAGAACCCTGGCCCGACCCTGGTGCTGCCGAAGGGCGAGTCGGTCAAGTTCATCCTGACCTCTCGTGACGTCATCCACTCCTTCTGGGTGCTGCCCTTCCTCTTCAAGCAGGACGTCATCCCCGGTCACACCAACGTCTTCGAGGTGACCCCGAACAAGGAGGGCACGTTCCGGGGCAAGTGCGCCGAACTCTGCGGCGTCGACCACTCCCGGATGCTCTTCAACGTCAAGGTCGTCTCCCCGGCGGAGTACCGGGCGTACCTGAAGGACCTTGCGGAGCAGGGCCAGACCGGCTACATCCCGGCCGGCATTCCCCAGACTGATGCCGCCAAGAACGCGGAGACGAACGAAGAATGAGCATCCTCAACGAACCCCAGGGTGCTGCCGACACCGCCGCCTACGAGGACGAGCTGCCGATGCGCCGCAGGCAGCCCGGCAATGTCGTGGTGAAGTGGCTGACGACCACCGACCACAAGACGATCGGCACGCTCTACCTCGTCACGTCGTTCGCGTTCTTCGTCATCGGCGGAGCCATGGCGCTGCTGATGCGCGCCGAACTGGCTCGTCCGGGCACGCAGATCATGTCGAACGAGCAGTTCAACCAGGCGTTCACCATGCATGGCACGATCATGCTGCTGATGTTCGCCACCCCGCTGTTCGCGGGCTTCACGAACTGGATCATGCCGCTGCAGATCGGTGCGCCGGACGTGGCGTTCCCGCGGCTGAACATGTTCGCCTACTGGCTGTACCTGTTCGGGTCGCTGATCGCGGTGGCGGGTTTCCTGACCCCCGACGGGGCCGCCAACTTCGGCTGGTTCGCGTACTCGCCGCTGTCGGACGCGGTGCGCTCGCCGGGCATCGGCGCCGACATGTGGATCATGGGTCTGGCCTTCTCCGGCTTCGGCACGATCCTGGGGTCGGTCAACTTCATCACCACCATCATCTGCATGCGCGCCCCGGGCATGACGATGTTCCGGATGCCGATCTTCACCTGGAACGTGCTGCTGACCGGTGTGCTGGTGCTGATCGCCTTCCCGGTGCTGGCCGCCGCGCTGCTCGCTCTGGAGTCGGACCGGAAGTTCGGGTCGCACATCTTCGACGCGTCCAACGGCGGCGCGCTGCTGTGGCAGCACCTGTTCTGGTTCTTCGGGCACCCCGAGGTGTACATCATCGCGCTGCCGTTCTTCGGCATCGTCTCGGAGGTCATCCCGGTCTTCAGCCGTAAGCCGATGTTCGGTTACATCGGCCTGATCGCGGCGACGATCTCGATCGCGGGTCTGTCGGTGACGGTCTGGGCGCACCACATGTACGTCACGGGCGGCGTGCTGTTGCCGTTCTTCTCGTTCATGACCTTCCTGATCGCGGTCCCGACGGGCGTGAAGTTCTTCAACTGGCTGGGCACCATGTGGAAGGGGTCGCTGAGTTTCGAGACCCCGATGCTCTGGTCCGTCGGCTTCCTGGTCACCTTCCTGTTCGGCGGCCTCACGGGGATCATCCTGGCCTCGCCCCCGCTGGACTTCCACGTGTCGGACTCGTACTTCGTGGTCGCCCACTTCCACTACGTGGTCTTCGGCACCGTCGTGTTCGCGATGTTCGCCGGCTTCCACTTCTGGTGGCCGAAGTGGACCGGCAAGATGCTGGACGAGCGGCTCGGGAAGATCACGTTCTGGACGCTGTTCGTGGGCTTCCACGGCACGTTCCTCGTCCAGCACTGGCTCGGTGCCGAGGGCATGCCGCGGCGCTACGCGGACTACCTCGCGGCCGACGGCTTCACCACGCTGAACACCATCTCGACCATCAGCTCGTTCCTGCTGGGCCTGTCGCTCCTGCCGTTCCTCTACAACGTCTGGAAGACCGCCAAGTACGGCAAGCCGGTCGGCGTCGACGACCCGTGGGGTTACGGCCGTTCGCTGGAGTGGGCGACCTCCTGCCCGCCGCCGCGGCACAACTTCCTCACCCTGCCGCGGATCCGCTCCGAATCCCCGGCGTTCGACCTGCACCACCCGGACATCGCCGCGCTCGACCAGCTCGAGAACGTCGGCCCCGCGGAGGACAAGGCGCTGGCGGGCGGCCAGGGCAAGGAGGCCGGAAAGTGAAGATCCAGGGGCGCATGTTCATCTGGCTGGCCGTCTTCATCCTGGCCATGGCCATCGTCTACGGCGTGTGGTCGAAGGAGCCGGTCGGTACGACGGCGCTGTTCCTCGCCTTCGGCCTGAGCATCATGATCGGCTACTACCTCGCCTTCACCGCCCGCCGGGTGGACACCGGGGCGCAGGACCGCAAGGACGCGGACGTCGCCGACGACGCCGGCGAGCTGGGCTTCTTCAGCCCGCACAGCTGGCAGCCGCTCTCGCTCGGCCTGGGCGGCGCGCTCGCCTTCATGGGCGTCGTCTTCGGCTGGTGGCTGCTGTACTTCTCGCTCCCGGTCATCCTCTTCGGCCTGTGGGGCTGGGTCTTCGAGTACTACCGCGGGGAGAACCGGACCCAGTAGTCCCGCTGCGTATGCACATCGGGCCGGGCCCGGCAACCTCACCGGTTGCCGGGCCCGGCCTCATTCACCCGTTCGCAGGCGCCCGGCGCGCTGATTCCACCCCCGTTTCCTACTTTTGTGACCATGAGTCACATACCTCGATTCCGGACGGCAGCGGGCTGCGCCCTGCTGATAACCCCCTTGGCCGTCTTCGCCGCGGCCTGTGACAATCAGCACCCCCTCTCCGCGCAGCCGTACGACGCGACCGGCCAGATAGCCGCAAACGCGGGTGAAGGCGGCACGATAGATCCGGACCGGCCGCTCGAGATATCCGCCAAGGGCGATGACGGCCGAATAACCGACGTGACCGCCACCGACGCCGCGGGGCGCTATCTGCGCGGCGAACTCTCCGCCGACGGCTCCCGCTGGCGCAGCACTTCGCCCCTCGCCGCGGGCGCCCACTACACCGTCCGGGTGAGCACCGAGGACGACGAGGGCGCTCCCGGTCGCCGCACCCTCGGCTTCGAGACCCGCCCCGCCGACAAGCTGCTCCGGGTCTCCCTCGGCCCCGACAGCGGAACGTACGGCGTCGGCCAGCCCGTCACCGCGGAGCTGAGCCACCCCGTCAAGGGCCGCGAGGCCCGCGCCACCGTCGAGCGGGCCCTGAAGGTCGACTCCCGGCCCCACGTGGAGGGCGGCTGGCACTGGGTCGATGACAAGACACTGCACTTCCGGCCGCGCAGGCCCTGGCCCGCTCACACCACGGTCGAGGCCCGCAGCACGCTCGACGGCATCAAGGTCGGCAACCGCCGCGGCGGCCCCGCGAAGCCGGTGCGGCTGCGGATCGGGGACCGCGTCGAGGCCATCACCGACGCGGGCGGCCACAAGATGACCGTGAAGCGCAACGGCAAGACGATCCGCACCATCCCGGTGACCACCGGCAAGCCCGGCTACGACACGCGCAACGGGGTCAAGGTCATCCTGGCCAAGGAACCCTTCGTACGGATGACCAGCGAAAGCATCGGCTCCTCGGACTTCTACGACCTCGGCGTCCACTGGGCGGTCCGGGTGACGTGGAGCGGCGAGTACGTGCACGCGGCGCCCTGGTCCGTCGGATCGCAGGGCGCGGCCAACGTCAGCCACGGATGCACCGGGATGAGCACCGAGAACGCCAAGTGGTTCTTCGACACCGTGAAGGTCGGCGACATCGTCAAGGTCGTGGGCAGCAACGGCGACCGGATGCCCGCGTTCGACATCGGCTTCGGCGACTGGAACATGGACTGGGCGAAGTGGCGCGAGGGCAGCTCCGTGGTGCCGGCCGGCAGTCATGCGGAGAGCGGTCCCGCGGACGCGGCCCGGCTCCGCCCGCAGGTCTGAGGCCCAGGTGTCAGGCCTCGATGGCCAGCCGGGTCCGCAGCAGTCCGGCCAGGGCCTCGGCGAACTCCACCGGGTCGATCGGGTGCGTCACCGCGGCGTCGGCCCGGCTCCAGGTGGCCAGCCAGGCGTCCTGCGGCCGCCCCATGAGCAGCAGTACCGGCGGGCAGTGGAAGATCTCGTCCTTGATCTGCCGGCAGACGCCCATGCCGCCCACGGGCACCGCTTCGCCATCGAGTACGCAGACGTCGACCCCGCCGGCCTCCAGCGCTTCGAGGACGGCAGGCAGTGTCGCGCACTCCCGGATCTCGACCGCGGGGAGATCGGGGGCGGGACGGCGCCCCGTCGCCAGCCGTACCTGCTCGCGGGTGCCCGCGTCATCGCTGTAGACCAGCACCGTGGCGGTCGGCTGCATCGTTCCTCCGCATTGTTGGATCAGGGCCGTTGCGCGGATGCTACTCCGCGAAACCGCCTCGCGAGGAGGGGTTGAACGGGCGGACACACCGAACGGCACCCCCCGGAGTGAGGGCGGGATAAGCGACCGACATAATGTCGGTCGTGGCGACAGCAACGACAGTAGATACCGGGCATGCGCACCCGTCGGTCAACCGGCCGAACCTCACGAGCGTCGGAACCATCATCTGGCTGAGTTCCGAGCTCATGTTCTTCGCGGCGCTCTTCGCGATGTACTTCACCCTGCGATCGGTGACCGGGCCCGACCACTGGAAGGAGATGGCGGACGCCCTGAACTTCCCGTTCTCGGCGGCCAACACCACGATCCTGGTGCTCTCCTCCCTCACCTGCCAGCTCGGCGTGTTCGCCGCCGAGAAGGGTCTGGTGAAGCAGCTGCGCGCGTGGTTCATCATCACGTTCATCATGGGCGCGATCTTCATCGGCGGTCAGGTCTTCGAGTACACCGAGCTGATCAAGCACGAGGGGCTCTCGCTCTCCTCCGACCCGTACGGCTCGGTGTTCTACCTGACCACCGGCTTCCACGGGCTCCACGTGACGGGCGGTCTGATCGCCTTCCTGCTGGTCCTGGGCAGGACGTACGCGGCCAGGAGGTTCACCCACGAACAGGCCACGGCGGCCATCGTCGTGTCCTACTACTGGCACTTCGTCGACGTCGTCTGGATCGGCCTCTTCGCCACGATCTACATGATCAAGTAATCGGGACCCGAACGGTCCACATCCAGCAGCATCGACGCAGAAGATCCTGACACCGGGGTAATCCGTGAAAAAGCTCTCCGCACGACGGCGCCATCCGCTGGCGGCGCTTGTCGTTCTACTCCTCGCGCTGGCGGTCACCGGGGGGCTGTACGCCGCGTTCGCGCCCGCGGACAAGGCACAGGCCGAGGACACCGCCCAGTCCCTTGCCATTGAGGAGGGCAAGAAGCTCTACGCCGTCGGCTGCGGCAGCTGCCACGGCACCGGCGGTCAGGGGACCTCCGACGGTCCGATCCTGGTCGGCGTGGGGTCCGCCGCCGTGGACTTCCAGGTCGGCACCGGCCGGATGCCGGCCCAGCAGCCCGGTGCCCAGGCGCCGAAGAAGCCCAAGGTCTACACGCAGGCCGAGATCGACCAGCTGGCCGCGTACATCGCCTCGCTCGGCGCGGGCCCGATCGCGCCGACCGAAGAGCAGTACGACCCCAAGGGTGCGAACATCGCTAAGGGCGGAGACCTCTTCCGCACCAACTGCGCGCAGTGCCACAACTTCACCGGCAAGGGCGGCGCCCTCACCGGTGGCAAGTACGCTCCCGAGCTCGACGACGTCACGCCGAAGCACATCTACGAGGCCATGCAGACCGGCCCGCAGAACATGCCGTCCTACCCCGACGGCATCATGCCGGAGCAGGACAAGCGGGACATCATCGCGTACCTCCAGACCGTCGGCGGTGAGAAGGCGGAGTCCCCCGGCGGCTTCGAGCTGGGCGGGCTCGGCCCGGTGAGTGAGGGTCTCTTCGGCTGGGTCTTCGGCCTGGGCGTGATGATCGCCGCCGCCTGCTGGGTCGCCGCGCGGACCGCAAAGGCCAAGAAGTCATGAGTGAGACTGGATCCAACAAAGACGTGTCCGAAGAACACCTGCCGAGTGCGCAGGCCGAGACCGGCACGGTAGCCCCCGCAGGGGACCCGTTCGCCGACCCGGGGCTGCCGCCCCACGAGCACCGCATCCAGGACGTCGACGAGCGGGCCGCCAGGCGCTCCGAGCGCACGGTCGCCCTGCTCTTCACGCTGTCCATGCTGGCGACTGTCGCCTTCATCGCCGCGTTCGTCGCCATCCCGGTCGAGAAGATCGTCTACATCTTTCCGATCGGCAACGTCAGCGCGCTCAACTTCTCGCTGGGTGTGACCCTCGGTGTGGCGCTGTTCTGCATCGGCGCGGGTGCGGTCCACTGGGCCCGCACCCTGATGTCGGACGTGGAGGCGGCCGACGAACGGCACCCGATCTCTGCCGCGCCCGAGGTGAAGGCCGGAGTCATGGCCGACTTCCGGCAGGGCGCCGAGGAGTCCGCCTTCGGCCGGCGCAAGCTGATCCGCAACACCCTGTTCGGCGCGCTCGCCATGGTGCCGCTCTCGGGGGTCGTGCTGCTGCGCGACCTGGGCCCGCTCCCGGAGGACAAGCTCCGCCACACCCTGTGGGAACAGGGCAAGTTGCTGGTCAACCAGAACACCAACGAGCCGATGCGTCCCGAGGACGTCGTCGTCGGTTCGCTGGCCTTCGCCAAGCCCGAGGGCCTGGAGGAGCACGACCACGACTTCCAGAAGGAGATCGCGAAGGCGGCTCTGATGATCGTCCGGATCCAACCGGACAACATCAAGGACCAGCGCACGCTCGACTGGTCGCACGAGGGCATCGTCGCGTACTCGAAGATCTGCACCCACGTCGGCTGTCCGGTGAGCCTCTACGAGCAGCAGACGCACCATGTGCTCTGCCCGTGCCACCAGTCCACCTTCGACCTGTCGGACGGTGCCCGGGTCGTCTTCGGCCCGGCCGGTCACCCGCTGCCGCAGCTGCGGATCGCGGTGAACAAGGACGGCTACCTCGAGGCCCTCGGCGACTTCGACGAGCCGGTCGGCCCGAGCTTCTGGGAGCGCGGATGAGTACCTCTAGCGACAAACCTCAGGCACCCCGTGGCGAGCGGCTCGCCGACTGGGCGGACGGCCGGCTGGGCATCTACGGCCTGGCCAAGGCCAACATGCGCAAGATCTTCCCGGACCACTGGTCCTTCATGCTGGGTGAGGTCGCGCTCTACAGCTTCATCATCGTCATCCTCACGGGTGTCTATCTGACGCTGTTCTTCCACCCGAGCATGAACGAGGTGGAGTACCACGGCAGTTACGTCCCGATGCAGGGCGTCCTGATGTCCGAGGCCTACGCCTCGACCCTGGACATCAGCTTCGACGTCCGCGGCGGTCTGCTGATCCGGCAGATCCACCACTGGGGCGCGCTGATCTTCATCGCGGCGATGTTCGTGCACATGATGCGGGTGTTCTTCACCGGGGCGTTCCGCAAGCCGCGCGAGATCAACTGGCTGTTCGGCTTCCTGCTGCTGGTGCTCGGCATGTTCACCGGTTTCACCGGCTACTCGCTGCCGGACGACCTGCTCTCCGGCACCGGTGTCCGGTTCATGGAGGGCGCGGTCCTGTCGATGCCGATCGTCGGCACCTACCTGTCGTTCTTCATGTTCGGCGGGGAGTTCCCGGGTTCGGACTTCGTGCCGCGGTTCTTCTCGGTCCACGTCCTGCTGTTGCCAGGTCTGATGATGGGCCTGCTGGTGGCCCACCTGATCCTGGTCTTCTTCCACAAGCACACCCAGTTCCCCGGCCCCGGCAAGACGAACAACAACGTGGTCGGCATGCCGCTGCTGCCGGTCTACACGGCCAAGGCGGGAGGCTTCTTCTTCCTGGTCTTCGGCCTGACCGCAGTGATCGCCGGTACCGCCAGCATCAACCCGATCTGGGCGCTCGGCCCGTACCGGCCGGACCAGGTCTCCACCGGCGCGCAGCCCGACTGGTACATGGGCTTCTCCGAGGGCCTGATCCGGCTGATGCCGGGCTGGGAGATCAACTTCGCGGGGCACACGCTCGCCCTGGGTGTGTTCATCCCGCTGATGATCTTCCCCCTGGTGCTGGTCGCCATCGCGGCCTACCCGTTCATCGAGTCCTGGATCACCGGGGACAAGCGCGAGCACCACATCCTGGACCGCCCGCGCAACGCCCCGACCCGTACGGCCTTCGGCGCGGCCTGGCTCAGCATCTACTTCATCCTGCTCGTCGGTGGTGGGAACGACATCTGGGCGACCCACTTCAGCCTGTCGATCAACGCGATCACCTGGTTCGGCCGGATCGGCTTCTTCGTGCTGCCGGTGCTGGTCTTCATCACGACCAAGCGGATCTGCCTGGGGCTGCAGCGGCGCGACCGCGACAAGGTGCTGCACGGTCGCGAGACCGGCATCATCAAGCGGCTGCCGCACGGTGAGTTCGTCGAGGTGCACGAGCCCCTCTCGCAGGAGCAGCTGCACACGCTCACCCAGCACCACCAGTACACGCCGGTCGAGCTCCCGCCAGAGGTCGATGAGAACGGCGTGCGGCGCAAGATCAAGCGCTCGGAGAAGGTGAAGGCGCTGCTGTCCCGCGGCTACTACGGCGAGGGCAACCAGATTGCCAAGCCGACGGCCGAGGAGCACCGGGAGATCACCAGCGGCCACGGCCACCACTGATCGGCCGGACAGGCCCTAGCCACACCAGGGCCCCGGACCGCCCCGCTCGGGAGCGGTCCGGGGCCCTCGGCCTTGTCCGGCGCCCGGACCGCCGGGAGCCGACGGACTCCCGGGCCGTCCAGAGTCCGGGCACGGCCCCCGTGCGGTGGCGGCACGCCGATAGGCTGGGACACGCAGAGCCGCAGGTGACGGCTCGTCCCTGCCCACCCACGGATCCGGGAGCGGACACCATGGACGTTGTGACCCCAGCAGGTGGGGACGCCCTCACCTGGCCGGATGTCCTCAGCTCACTGCTGGCAGGCGAGAACCTGAGCGCCGAGGACACCGCCTGGGCCATGGACCGCATCATGAGCGGCGAGGCGACGGACGCGCAGATCGCCGGTTTCGCCGTCGCGCTCCGCGCGAAGGGCGAGACCGTGGAGGAGGTCTCCGGCCTCGTCCGCACCATGTACGCCCATGCGAACCTGATCGAGGTGCCGGGCCAGAGCGTGGACATCGTCGGCACGGGCGGCGACCGGGCCAAGACGGTGAACATCTCGACGATGTCGGCCATCGTGGTGGCCGGGTCGGGCGCGAAGGTCGTCAAGCACGGCAACCGCGCCGCCTCGTCGGCGAGCGGCGCCTCCGACGTGCTGGAGAAGCTGGGCGTCAACCTGGACCTGTCACCGCAGCGGGTCGTCGAGGTCGCCGCGGAAGCCGGCATCACCTTCTGCTTCGCGGTGAAGTTCCATCCCGCGCTGCGCCACGTCGCGCCCGCCCGCCGCGAACTGGGCATCGCCACCACGTTCAACTTCCTCGGGCCGCTGACCAATCCGGCGCGAGTGCGCGCCCAGGCCACCGGGGTCGCCGACGCCCGGATGGCGCCCATCATGGCGGGCGTGCTGGCCGAACGCGGCTCGTCCGCATTGGTCTTCCGCGGCGACGACGGCCTGGACGAGCTCACCACGACCTCGACCTCCCAGGTGTGGGTGGTACGGGACGGGACCGTCCGGCAGGAGACCTTCGACCCGCGGGACGTGGGCCTCGAGCTGGTGCCGGTCCAGGCGCTGCGCGGCGCCGACGCCTCGTACAACGCGGATGTCGCACGGCGGCTACTGGGCGGCGAAACCGGGGCCGTACGGGACGCCGTGCTGCTCAACTCGGCGGCCGCCCTGGTGGCCCTGAACCCGACGGACGCGCCGCTCGCCGAGCAGATCGCGGCCGGTATGGCGAAGGCCGCCGAGTCGATCGACTCGGGAGCGGCGCGGCGGACGCTGGAGCGCTGGATTGGAGCCAGCAACGGCTGATGCCGGCACCGATGTCCCAAGTGATGTGACGCACGGCGCAGTCCAGCGGGCGGACAGCGCCTTGCGCGTCATTGATCATGTGGCATGATGCTGGACAGGTCACGAGTGACAGCGAATCGGCCCCGGCCCGCTGTCCGGCAACCCTCCGTCCGTGGCGGGGTGCCCCGGGTGATGACCAGGCCGTAGGCAGCGAGGTCTGCGGCAAGCGCGGATCCCTCGCCGGGATCCTGGTCCTCGAGGGAGCTCTTCCGTGAATCAGCGAATGCGCTAGGGCCTACGGCCCGTTCTCGACCGCCTCCGTGCGGCGGCGTCGGCTGCTCTTCGAAGCGGCGACGACCGTGCGTCGAGGCACTTCCCGCCCGCCCGACGTCTCTTTTTCGGGCGCGTGCGTCCTTGAAGCCATTCCGCCTTTCCCTGGGGAGATTTCGCCATGTCCGTGCGCCCTGCCGCCCTTGCCACCACCTCCACCGTTCAGCCCCGCGCCACCGAGTCCGACTGTGCGGCGCCCTCCGCAGGCACGCCGCTGCCCGTACTCGGCCGGGACGTCCTCGTCCCGCTCGTCACGGGTGGCGAGGTGACCTACGCGGCCCTCGACTACGCGGCGAGTGCGCCCGCCCTGCAGCGGGTCTGGGACGACGTGGCCGCGTACGCCCCCTACTACGGCAGCGTCCACCGTGGCGCCGGGTACCTCTCCCAGCTGTCCACCGATCTCTTCGAGAACAGCCGGGCGACGGTCGCCGCGTTCCTCGGCTGCCGGGAGGACGACCAGGTCGTCTTCACCCGCTCCACCACCGACTCCCTCAACCTCCTGGCCTCCGCCCTTCCCACGGCCACCAGGGTCTTCGTGTTCGAGACCGAGCACCACGCCGCCCTGCTGCCCTGGCGGCACCGGGACGACGTCCAGGTCACGTACCTCGAAGCCCCGCGCACTCCACAGCAGGCCGTCGAGACGCTGGAGCGCGCCCTGGCCGAGCCGGAGGCACGCAGGCCGGAGATGGCGGAGTCGTACGGTCCGGCGCTGGTGTGCGTGACCGGCGCGTCCAACGTCACCGGCGAGCTGTGGCCGGTACGGGAGTTGGCAGCCGTCGCCCATGCGCACGGTGCCCGCATCGTGCTCGACGCCGCCCAGCTCGCCCCGCACCACCCGGTGGACATCGCGGAGTTGGACGTCGACTGGGTCGCCTTCTCCGGGCACAAGCTGTACGCGCCCTTCGGCTCCGGTGTTCTCGCGGGCCGCGCCGACTGGCTGCGAGACGCGGACCCCTACCTCTACGGCGGCGGCGCCAGCCGGCAGGTCTCCCGACGGGTCGACGGCGGCGTGGACGTCGAGTGGCACACCACCGCGGCCCGGCACGAGGCCGGTTCGCCCAACGTCATCGGCGTCCACGCCATCGCATCGGCCTGCAGGGCGCTCACCGCGGCAGGCTTCGACGGCCTGGTCGAGCGGGAGCAGCGGCTCGTCAACCGGGTCCGCGAGGGACTGGCCGAGGTGCCCGCGGTGAAGGTGCTCTCCCAGTTCGGCGACGATGCGCCCCGGGTCGGAGTCATCTCCTTCGTGGTGGAGGGCTGGAACAGCTCGCACTTCGCGGCGGCGCTCTCCGCCGAGTACGGGATCGGCGTACGAGACGGGCTGTTCTGCGCGCACCCGCTCGTAAGGGCCCTGCTCGGCGGCCGGCCGGACGAGCCGGGTGAGTGCGGCGCGCCGGAAGCGGCGCCGGGGGAGAGGTCGCTCAACGCCATCCGCGTCAGCTTCGGCGCGGGCACGCCCGACGAGCACATCGACCGCTTCATCGGAGCCGTCAAGGAACTGGTCCGCGACGGCGCCCGGTGGAACTACCGCACGGAGGACGGCCGCTGCGTTCCGGTCAGGGGCTAGCCCCTGACCGGAAGGCCGGTGCTTTTTGGCGGCCGCACGCGGCCCCCGGCGGTCCCGGCCCTTGGCTGGGCGCTGCGCGCGCTGCACGGTTCCGTGCCGCCGGCCCGCAGCGCACGCGTCCGGCGCGAGGAGCCCGATGCCCTGTGCGGTGCCCGCACGCCGCGGTGCGAGCCTGCGCCGCAGGCGTGTGTGGTCTCCCGCCGCGTGAGGGGGAAGATCGGCGGTGCGGCGCGGTGGTCATGCGGCGGATGGGCGGGGAACCCGGCGCGGAGCGCCGGGGCTGCACGGTCCCGCGCCGGGAGGCGACTACGCGTCGAGGCCGATGGCGAAGGCCGCCTCGAGGTCGTGCTGGGAGTAGGTGCGGAACGCGACATGCGTATCCGTCGCCTCGACGCCGGGGATCTTGCTGATGTTGCCCGGGATCACATCGGCCAGATCGTCGTGGTGCGCCACCCGGACCATGGCCACCAGGTCGTAGGTGCCGGTGACCGAGTAGACCTCGCTGACCCGGTCCAGAGCGGCGATCGACTCGGCGATCTCGGGAATCCGATCCACGCTGGTCTTGATGAGCACGATCGCGGTGATCACGGCTGGCTGTCTCCCTCGGTCGCCCTGGCTGCTCCCCCAGAGCTTCGCCTGGGAGTACCCCGGCTCACTCTAGCCCTCCCGTCTCCCACCACCACCCTCAACGGAAGACGCTACGCGCCGCTGTCGATTTCCCGTCTCGCTCCGCCACCCTCGACGGAAGGCGCTCCCCGCGACTGCCGATCGCCGCGGAAGCGAAGCCACGCATAGCCGAAGCCGAGGCAGAAGCCGACGAGGTGGGCCAGGTAGGCCACCCCCGGCTGAGGCCTGGCACCGTGCACCGCCAGCCCCTGGACCACGAACCAGAAGAGCAGCACCACCCGGGCGGGAAGCCGCAGCGGGAGAAAGAACAGAAAGGGGAAGAGGCTGGTCACCCGCGCCTTCGGGAAGAGGAACAGGAACGCCCCCAGCACCCCGGAGATCGCCCCGGAGCCCCCGACCAGGCTTTTGGCGGATCCGGCGTGCGCGACCGCGTACCCGGCCAGCGCCAGATAGCCGATCGTGAGATAGAACAGCGCGAACGCCACCCGGCCCATCCGCTCCTCGACCATTCCGCCGAAGACGAGGAGGAAGAGCAGGTTGCCCAGCAGATGCAGCCAGCTGCCGTGGACGAAGAGTGCGGTCAGCGGCGTGAGGAGCGAGCGCGGGGAGCCCGACAACAGCTCGCGGGGGATCACCCCCCAGCGCTCGAAGTAGTCGGCCTGCGCCGCCAGCAGGTCCGTACCGGTGCCGTCCGCCGGGTCGAGGCCGGACGCGGGTCCGACGACGAAGATCAGGCAGCACAGTCCCATCAGGACATATGTGACTCTCACCGTGGCAGCCTTGCGGATCATGAGCAGAGCATGGCGTAAGGGGATCAACCTGCTCATTGCGCCTCGCCGTGCCTCCGTTGGCGGCCCGGCCCCGGCGCCGCGGACCTGCCAGGCCGTAGGGTTACGGAGAAGGCACCCCGCGATCCAAGGACGAACACGATGGGCGTTTCCCAGCCGACGGCTGACACCCGGTGGCGCTGCACCCTGTGCGGCAATCTCACCCGGTTCGACGTGACCCGCACGACCAAGGCCGTCGAGTACGTCCACCTCGACCTGGCAGGGGAGCCGACGATCGAGGAGCGCGACGTGGTCAGTGAGACCATCGAATCGGTGCGATGCCGCTGGTGCAACGCGGCTGACCAGATCGAACTGGTCGATCGCCCAGGCGCGAGCGCCTGACGAAGGAGTCGGTGAAGGTGGTGGAGCGTAGCGACGGTATCGGCAAGGCCGACGAGGCTGCTGGTGCCGCTGAGGTGCTCGACCACCCGCTGCCCGAGGGCGTGCGACACCGGGTCATCGCCGTCGTCGCGGACGCTTTCGGTGGTCTGACGATGGCGGAACTCCCGCCTCAGCTGCGTCAGTACGCCCGCTTCACTCCCTCCCGGCGGGCCAAGTTCGCGGGCAATGCCATGGCCGCCGCGCTGGAGAGCCACACCCTGTTCCGTCAGCGGGTCGCTGAGCGGCTGCGCGAGACCCAGCCCGAGCTGGCCGAGGCCCTGGAGTCGGGCTCTCCGCCGGCCGCCGCCGATCCCCTGGACGTGGCCGCCGCGGCGTACGTGCTCCGCCCGGTCGGCTGGGTCAAGCTGGTCGCCGCCGCCGGTGAGGAGGCGCTGCGCGCCCGGGCGGAGCGGGCCGACGAGGACGCGGCGCGCGAGATCCGGCGGCTCCGTGAGGAGCTCACCGAGGCCCGCGCGGCCGCCCGCGCCGAGGGCGACCGGATCCGCACGGAGCTGGAGGCGGCCCGTAAAGAGGCCGAGAAGGCGCAGCGCAAGCTGCGCAGCTCCCTGAGCGATGTACGGCGCGGGGAGGCGGCGGTGCGCAAGGCCGCGGCCGAGCTGGAGTCCGTACGGGCCGCCGCGGCGGCGGAGAAGGCCGCGGCGGAGAGCGAGACCCGGCGGCTGAAGGCGCGACTGGCAGAGACGGAGGCGGCGCTGGAGGCGAGCCGACGGGCCGCGCGCGAGGGCCGCAGCGTCGAGGACATGCGGGTGCGGCTGCTGCTCGACACGGTGCTGGACGCGGCCCAGGGCCTGCGGCGCGAGCTGGCGCTGCCGCCCGCGTCGATGCGCCCGGCGGACACCGTGGACGCGGTCGAGCCGGGCCGGATGACGCCGAAGGACATCGCGAGCCGGGCGCTGTCGGAGACCGATCCGGCACTGCTGGACCAGCTGCTCGCGCTGCCGCAGGCTCATCTGGTCGTGGACGGCTACAACGTCACCAAGACGGGGTATCCGACGATGCCGCTGGAGAAGCAGCGGCTGCGGCTGCTGGGCGGGCTGGCGGTGCTGGCGGCCCAGACGGGCGCCGAGATGACGTGTGTCTTCGATGGTGCCGAGCTGGCGGCCCCGGTGCTGCTCGCACCACCGCGCGGGGTGCGGGTGCTGTTCAGCAAACCGGGACAAACCGCCGATGAGTTGATCCGTCAGCTCGTCCGGGCGGAGCCCCCGGGGCGTCCGGTCGTCGTGGTGTCCACGGACCGCGAGGTGGCCGACGGCGTCGCGCGTGCCGGCGCTCGGCCGGTGGCGTCCGCTCTGCTTCTGAAGCGGCTTTCGCGCACCTGAGGAACTCCTGGGTTCAATGCCCGAATTGATATCAGCGGTGAGTCAGGTACTCATCACTACCGGTGTGATGAATGTAAAGAATGGTGTGCGTGACAGAGTTTTTTCTCATCAGGATTTGAACCGATCACGGGAAGGTCACTAAGGTCTGGCCACGAACCTTCGCGCGGTGACCGTCCATCCGGGACGGCAGCGGAGGTACCGCCGAGTCCGTGGTGGTTTCCCCAGGTTTGACGGGGAAGGGCCCGATCCACCCGGAGCCGGGGTTTCGCAACCCCCACTTACCCGGTAGGCGGCTGGAGGAAGAAGGAGCTCGCCCCCGTGGCGTCCCACCGTCGACCCAAGCAGTCCAGCCGGGCGCGCGTGACCGTGCTCACCGCCACCGCCGCCGCAGCCGTCGCTCTCACGTCCCAGGCCGCGCAGGCCGACCCCAAGGAGAGCAAGAAAGAGGTCAAGGCGAAGGTCGACGCCCTCTACGAAGAGGCCGAGCACGCGACCGAGAAGTACAACGGGGTCAAGGAGAAGCAGGACAAGCTCGAGAAGCAGGTCGACACCCTCCAGGACAAGGTGGCCCGCGGGCAGGACGAGCTCAACGAGCTCCGCAACGGGCTTGGTTCGATGGCCACCGCCCAGTACCGCACCGGGGGCATCGACCCCTCCGTGCAGCTGATGCTCTCCTCGGACCCGGACACCTACCTCGACAAGGCGTCCGCGCTCGAGCAGCTGAGCACCAAGCAGGCCGACGCGCTGGGCAAGATCGCCGACCAGCAGCGCTCGCTCAAGCAGCAGCGCGAGGAGGCGTCCACGAAACTCGCCGAGCTCGCCGACACCCGCGAAGCGCTCGGCGACAAGAAGAAGGAGATCCAGGGCAAGCTCTCCAAGGCCCAGGCCCTCCTCAACACGCTGACCGCCAAGGAGCGTGCGGCCCTCGCCGCCGCGGAGGCGGCGCGTGCGAGCCGCGCCAACGACCGTGCGAACCTGGGCAATGACGCCTCCGCCTCGCAGCGCGCCTCCGCCGCGTTCAGCGCCGCGAAGTCCAAGATCGGTTCGCCGTACGTCTGGGGCGGCTCCGGCCCGAACTCCTTCGACTGCTCCGGGCTCACCTCGTGGGCGTACCGGCAGGCCGGTGTCTCCATACCGAGGACCTCCGAGTCTCAGGCCCAGATCGGCACCCGGCTCGGCCAGAGCCAGCTCGCCCCGGGCGACCTGGTGTTCTTCTACGGCGACCTGCACCACGTCGGTTTCTACGCGGGCAACGGGCAGATACTGCACGCTCCCAAGCCCGGTGCCTCGGTGCGCTACGAGTCGATCAACAACATGCCGTTCCAGTTCGGCGTGCGGGTCTGACGTCCGTACCGGACCGGAGGTCACACCGCCCATCCGGGCGAATCGCGGCAACCTCCGCTGACTCCACGCCCCGCCGGTGACCTGCATCTCCGGCGGGGCGCCACATTCCGTACCCGACGGCGTCTTTGAACGCTCCGTGTCTGCGCGGCTACTGTCTGCCGCGCAGTGTCGGTCCCAGCTCCGCCCGCCCCGGGCGGCGGGGACTCATCGCGGAAGGAGTGCGGCTTCCAGTGGCGTCCCATCGCCGTCCAGCGCAGTCCACCGGCCTCGACCGGACGACGTGCCTGACCGTTCTGTCCGCCGCCGCGGCCACGGCCGCCGCGGCGCTGTCCGCCGCACCCGCCGACGCCGACCCGCGGGACTCGCCGACCGACCTCGCGAGGCGGATGGACCGGCTGTACGAGCACGCGGAGCGGGCCACCGAAAAGTACAACGCCGCCGACGAGCGCCACGACCGGCTGCTGGTCCAGGTCGAGCAGGTCCAGGACCGGGTGGCGCGCGGCCAGGAGCGGGTCAACCGGATGCGCGACGGCCTCGCCACCCTCGCCGGCGCCCAGTACCGCTCCGGCGGCATCGACCCGGTACTCGCCCTGATGCTGTCCGAGGACCCGGACGGATACCTCGACAAGGCGGCCATTCTCGATCGGATCGGCAGTCGGCAGTCCGGTCGGCTCCGTGCGCTCCAGGAGGCCCAGCGCTCCCTCCGGCAGCAGCGCGAAGAGGCCGCGAGCAAGGTCGCAGAGTTCGCGCTCACTCGCGCCGAACTCGTACGCCAGAAGCGGAACGTGGAGCGTCGGCTGGCCGCCGCCCGCAGGCTGCTGGACTCCCTGAGCCCCGAGCAGCGCGCGGCGTACGGCAGGGCGTCCCGCGGTGACGGCCGCTCCGGCGAGGGCATCGACTGGCTGTCCGGCGAGGTGCCCGCGTCCCCGCGTGCCGCCGCCGCGGTGGCGGCCGCCCGGCGGGCCGTCGGCGTCCCGTACGTCTGGGGCATGGCGGGGCCGGGCGGCTTCGACTGCTCCGGGCTCACCCAGTGGGCGTACGCCCAGGCCGGGGTGGGGATCCCCCGCACCTCCCAGGCGCAGCGCTACGCAGGCCGGCAGGTGCCGATCGACCAGGCCCGGCCCGGCGACCTGGTGACCTACCGGGGTGACGCCAGCCATGTCGGGATGTACATGGGCAACGGGCAGGTCGTGCACGCGCCGTACCCCGGCGCGCAGGTGCGCTACGACCCGATCGGGATGATCCCCGGTGGGACGGTGACGCGCATCTGACCCCGCGTACGGGCCGTACGGGCCGCACGTGTCGTTCGGCTCTTCCCGGACGGCCCGTACGATCGGGGGCGTGGCGGATCGGCGGAGCGCAGCGAGGTGGACGGCCGCGCCGGTTGCGGCGCTTTTCCTCGCCCTCCTTGTCCTCATCGCCCTGCTGGCCGGATGCGGCTCACCCTCCCGGGACGACCCGGACCGGGCCGTCCAGCGCATGCTGGACCGGCGTGCCGCCGCGTTGCTGGAGCGTGATGCCGACGGATTCGTCGCGGCCGCGGACCCCAGCGCCACCGCCTTCCGCGCCCAGCAGCGCCGGGTCTTCCACAACCTCGCGGATGTGCCCCTGAAGGGCTGGGAGTACCGGCTGACCCGCACCGGAGGTTTCGAACCCGCCGCAGGCGGCGAGGGGCGGCGCATCGCGGCCGAGGTCCTGCTGCGCTATCGCATCGAGGGCCAGGGCGCCGCACCCGTGACAGCTCTCCAACGGCTGACCGTCACCGAGCGGGACGGCCGCTGGTACGTCGCCGCGGAGGAATCCAGGTCGCCGGACCGGCGGCACCGCGCACGGCAGCTCTGGGACCAGGGTGAGGTCGTCGTCGCCCGGGGCAGCCACAGCCTCGTCCTCGGCGTGGGCCAGGAACCGCGGCGGCTGCGGGCCATCGCACGCGACACCGACCTGGCCGTGCCCGCCGTGAACGACGCCTGGCGGGGGACCTGGGCGCGGCGCGTGCTGGTGCTCGTACCGGAGTCGGTGAGCGCGATGGGCGAGCTGCTGGGCGCGTCCGAGGACGCGTACCAGGGCTTGGCGGCCGTGACCACGGGTGAGGCGGGCGCGCCGAGGGACACCGCGGCGGACCGGGTGATCATCAACCCGGACGCGTACGGCGTGCTCGGGGAGTTCGGCCGGAGCGTGGTGCTGACGCACGAAGTGACGCATGTGGCGACCCGGGCGCACACCTCGGCCGCCACCCCGATGTGGCTGTCCGAGGGCTTCGCCGACTGGGCCGGTTACCGGGCCACGGGCCGTACGCCTCGTGAGCTGGCCCCCGAGCTCACGCGGGCGGCGGCGGCCGCCCGGCTGCCCCGGCACCTGCCCAGGAACGAGGACTTCGGCTCCGGCGGAGACGGCGGCCGTCCGGGAGTGGCGTACGAAGGAAGCTGGCTGGCCTGCCGGATGATCGCCGAACGCTGGGGCGAGGACCGGCTCGGAGAGCTCTACCGCAGGGTGGGGGCGGACCAGCGGCCGGAAGGCGCGGCGGACCGGGGACTGCGCGCCGTGCTGGGCGTCGGCCTGGACGACTTCACGGCGCAGTGGCGTGCGTATCTCGCTCGGGAACTGCTTCCCGGGGGAGCGGGAACTCCGGGCTCGTAACCGCCTTCGGCATGGGCGGTGGCCCCAGCCGGGGGCCGCTCACTGTCTCCTGCCAGAGTCGCCGGCAGCTCACCACCGTCGCCGCGACCAGCAGGCCGTTGCGCAGCGCCAGCAGCGCGATGCCGAGCACATCGCTCGCCAGCACATGGGAGAACCAGACCGGGAACTCCAGCAGGGTCACCGCGCAGGCCGCGAGCACCAGTGCCGCCGACGGACCCTGGCGGCTGCCGCGGAGCGTCAGACACACCGCGGCGAGGCCGACCGGCCAGACCATGTACTGGGGGCTGATCACGCGGCTGGTGGTGGTGAACAGCAGCACCGCCGCGAGGGCCGCGTCTCCGGGGGTGCCGGGCAGCAGGTGCACGGCCCGCAGGCGCCACACGGCCAGCCAGCCCAGGGCGAGGGCCGTCAGTGCGAGCGAGAGCCGGCTCACCACGGTGACGTACGGGCCGAGGAACTCGACCGAGCCGTAGTTGAGCAGCACCTGGCCCTCCCAGCCGAAGTGCCGCAGCACGTGGAAGAACAGCGAACCCAGCGACTCGATCTCGGTGCCTCGGTCGCGCTGGAAGGTGAGGAAGGCCCAGGCACCCGGCATCGCCGCGGTGAGCAGCAGGGCGAGTACGACCGCGGTGGCCGCTGCGGTGGTCCAGCACGCGCGCGTGGAGCGGCCCCGCTCCGTGCCTACCAGCAGCAGGGCGGGCCAGACCTTCAGCAGCGCCCCGACGGCGGCGAGCGCCCCCGCCGAACGCGGGTGGCGCCCCATGGAGAGCAGCGCGGCCACGGCGACCGCCGTGACCATCACGTCGTAGCGGGCGTATGCGGTGGGGCCGAGCAGCGGCACCCCCGCCACCCACACCCAGGCGCCGGTGCGCTGTCGCCCCGGCCGCCGGCTGGTCCGCAACAGCAGTGCAAAGACGACCGTGTCCGCCAGCCACGCAAGGAGGAAGAAAGCCGACGGGTAGTCGAGGAAGGGCAGCAGGCCGGGGGAGAGGACGGCCAGCGCAGCGGCGGGCGGGTACTGCCAGGCGACGTCGTCGAGCGGGAAGGTGCCGGCCTGCAGCACCTCGTACCAGCGCTGGTAGATCAGCGAGATGTCGTCGGTGACGTCCGGCCCCGGCAGCACCAGCACCTTGAACACGCACAGCAGCAGGACGGTCCGGGTGACCGCCCAGACCGCCACCGGCCGGGCGAGAGGCCACCAGACGCCGTGATACATGGTCACCTCGTCGCATTTCATTGCGGTATGCCGTGTTTGTTGCATCATGGCGGGCGCGAGGGTGCAGAAGCCACGAGGCATGGGCGGCGTGGCGCGGGAGGCCCACGGACGCGGCTGCGTATGCGGCCCGTGCGGTGGGCCGCCATGTGGGCGGACGCGCTACTGTCGGCACGCCATGGACAAGACCCTGATCGTGACCAACGACTTCCCGCCCCGGCCCGGCGGCATCCAGACCTTCCTGCACAACATGGCCCTGCGGCTCGACCCGGCGCAGATGGTCGTCTACGCCTCCACGTGGAAGCGCGACCGGGAAGGCGTCGAGGCCACGGCCCGCTTCGACGCGGAGCAGCCGTTCACCGTCGTGCGCGACCGTACGACGATGCTGCTGCCCACCCCGCGGGTGACCCGGCGGGCCGTGGCCCTGCTGCGCGAACACGGGTGCTCCGCGGTGTGGTTCGGGGCCGCGGCCCCGCTCGCTCTGATGGCGCCCGCGCTGCGGAGGGCGGGTGGCCGGCGGCTGGTCGCGACGACGCACGGGCACGAGGCGGGCTGGGCGCAACTGCCCGGTTCGCGGCGGCTGCTGCGAAGGATCGGCGAGGACACGGACACGATCACGTACCTGGGTGAGTACACCCGCTCCCGGATAGCGGCGGCGCTCACCCCGCAGGCCGCCGGGCGGATGGTGCAACTGCCGCCGGGGGTGGACGAGAAGACCTTCCACCCGGAGTCGGGCGGTGACGAGATCCGCGCCCGGCTCGGGCTGGCCGACCGGCCGGTCGTCGTCTGCGTCTCGCGGCTCGTACCCCGTAAGGGCCAGGACACCCTGATCCGGGCGATGCCGCGGATCGTGGCGGCGGTTCCGGACGCCGTCCTGCTGATCGTCGGCGGCGGCCCGTACCACAAGGACCTGGAGCGGCTTGCCGACGAGACGGGAGTCGCCCGGTCAGTACGCTTCACCGGTGCTGTACCGGGAGCAGAGCTGCCGGCCCACTACGGCGCGGGGGACGTCTTCGCGATGCCGTGCCGTACGCGGCGCGGCGGCCTCGACGTCGAAGGCCTCGGCATCGTCTATCTGGAGGCCTCGGCGACCGGACTGCCGGTGGTGGCCGGGGACTCGGGCGGTGCGCCGGACGCCGTGCTCGACGGCGAGACGGGGTGGGTCGTGCGCGGGGACTCGGCGGAGGAGACCGCCGAGCGGATTGTCACGCTGCTGAACGATTCCGCGCTGCGCCGCCGTATGGGGGAGCGGGGGCGTGCCTGGGTCGAGGAGCGCTGGCGCTGGGACCACCTGGCGGACCGCCTCACCGCCCTCCTCTGACCGGGCCCCTGCGGCGATGCCCGGCCCACGTGGCGCATGCTCCATGCCGGAGGCCCGGGAACGCCGCACTGGTTCCCAGGCCTCCGGCGTGCGGGCTGCAGGGCGCCCCGCGCGCGAGCGCTACGCCGTGTAGATCGCCTCGATCTCGTCCGCGAAGTCCTTGGCCACCACATTGCGCTTGAGCTTCAGCGACGGGGTGACGTGCCCGGACTCCTCGGTGAACTGGGCGGGCAGAACGCGGAACTTGCGTACCGACTCCGCTTTGGACACCGCGGCGTTGCCGTCATCCACCGCCTGCTGCACCGTGGCCAGCAGATCGGGGTCGGTCCGCAGGTCCGCGGCCGTGACACCGGCCGGCTTGCCGTGCTCCGCCGCCCAGCGCGGCAGGAACTCCTCGTCCAGGGTGATCAGCGCACCCACGAAGGGCCGCCCGTCGCCGACGACCATGCACTCGGCGATCAGCGCGTGGGCCCGGATGCGGTCCTCGATCACCGCCGGGGCGACGTTCTTGCCGCCCGCCGTGACGAGGATCTCCTTCTTCCGGCCGGTGATCGCCAGGTAGCCGTCCTCGTCGAGGGTGCCGATGTCACCGGTGTGGAACCAGCCGTCCGACAGCGCCTCGGCGGTCGCGGCCTCGTTGTTCCAGTAGCCCGCGAAGACATGCTCGCCGTGCAGCAGCACCTCGCCGTCGTCGGCGATCCGCACCACCGAGCCCGGCAGCGGCTGGCCCACGGTGCCGATCTTCTGGCGGTCCCACGGGTTGAAGGCGGTCGCCGCGCACGACTCCGTCAGGCCGTAGCCCTCCAGGACGGTGAAGCCGATGCCGCGGTAGAAGTGGCCCAGCCGCTCGCCGAGCGGCGCGCCGCCGGAGATCGCGTGGGTCGCCCTGCCGCCGAGCACCGCCCGCAGCTTGCTGTAGACCAGCCGGTCGAAGACCTTGTGCTGGAACTTCAGGCGCAGCGAAGGACCGGAGGGGGTGTCCAGCGCGCGGCTGTACGCGATCGCGGTGTCCGCGGCCTTGTCGAAGATCTTGCCCTTGCCGTCTGCCTGGGCCTTGGCGCGCGCCGAGTTGTAGACCTTCTCGAAGACCCGGGGCACGCCCAGCACCATCGTCGGCCGGAAGGAGCCGAGTTCGTCGGTGAGGTTCTTGATGTCGGCTACGTGCCCGAGCTTGATCGGCGCCAGAACGCAGGCGACCTCGACCAGCCGGCCGAAGACGTGCGCGACGGGGAGGAAGAGCAGCACGGAGGAGTCGCCGGTGCGGAACAGCGGGCGCAGCCGTTCGACCACATTGCCGCACTCGGCGAAGAAGTTGCGGTGGGTCAGCACGCAGCCCTTGGGGCGACCGGTGGTGCCCGAGGTGTAGACGATCGTCGCGGGGGAGTCGGCGCAGGCCAGCCCGGAGCGCTCGTCGACCTCCGCGTCGGAGATCTCCGCGCCCTTGCTGTGCAGCTGCTCGACGGCGTCGCGTTCGATCTGCCAGACGTTCTTCAATCCCGGCAGCTGATCGCGTACGGACTCGATCGCGGCCTCGTGGACCTCGGTCTCGGCCAGACAGCCCACCGCGCCGGAGTCGCCCAGGATCCAGGCGATCTGCTCGGGCGAGCTGGTCTCGTACACCGGCACGGTGACCGCGCCCGCGCTCCACACCGCGAAGTCCAGCAGCGTCCACTCGTAGCGGGTGCGCGACATCAGGCCGATCCGGTCGCCCGGTTGGACCCCGGCGGCGACGAGGCCCTTGGCGACCGCGCGGACCTCGGAGAGGAAGGCGGCGGCGGTCACGTCCTCCCAGCCGCCGTTGCGCTTACGGGCGATGACCGGCACGTCGGGGTGGAGCGAGGCATTCCGGCGGATGAGATCCGTCAGATTACCGTCCGCGGGGACCTCGTACAGGGCCGGAAGGCTGAACTCGCGCAAGACTGCTGCTCCTCTTAGGGCGCCGGCGCCACGTCGTTGTGTGTTTGCCGACTGCGGTCCATGATCAGGCAGAGTGGGGGTGGACTGCCCGGACGTTACCGACCGGTACGGCGTTCCCGGTAGGGGCTGCGGTCAGATGTTTCATGCGTCACATACCGCGGGGAGCGCCGCTGGTCGACTCCCCCAGCTGCCTCTGGGGGTGGCCCCGGAGGTGCCTCGACGCGCAGCGCGCACAGAGTAGCCCAGGCGCCTGGTGACGCGGAAGTAACCGCAGGTGAGGCCGGTTCCCCGGGGTCCGTGAGACGGCGTAGGGTCAGGAGCCATGCGAGTCCATGTGGTGAGCGACGTGCACGGCAACAGCCGCGACCTCGCCCGGGCGGGCGATGGGGCCGATGCCCTGATCTGCCTCGGTGACCTGGTGCTCTTCCTCGACTACGCCGACCACTCGCGGGGCATCTTCCCCGACCTCTTCGGCGTCGAGAACGCCGACCGGATCGTGGAACTGCGCGCCGCCCGTCGCTTCGAGGAGGCCCGTGAGTTCGGCGCCCGGCTGTGGGACGGGCTCGACCGCACGGCCGCCATCGAGGGCGCCGTCCGCAAGCAGTACGCGGAGCTCTTCGCCGCATTCCCGCAGCCGACGTACGCCACCTATGGAAACGTGGACATTCCACACCTCTGGCCCGAGTACGCCGGGCCCGGCACGACCGTCCTGGACGGCGAGCGGGTGGAGATCGGGGGCCGGGTCTTCGGCTTCGTCGGCGGCGGACTGCGCTCGCCCATGCGGTCGCCGTACGAGATCGATGACGAGACGTACGCGGAGAAGATCGCGGCCCTGGGCGAGGTGGACGTGCTCTGCTCGCACATTCCGCCCGACGTCGCCGAGCTCTGCTACGACACGGTCGCCCGCCGCTTTGAACGCGGCAGCTCCGCGCTGCTCGACGCGATCCGCACCACGCGGCCTCGCTACGCGCTCTTCGGACATGTCCACCAGCCGCTGGCCCGCCGGATGCGGATCGGGGCCACCGAGTGCGTCAACGTCGGCCATTTCGCGGCGACCGGCAGGCCGTACGCCCTGGAGTGGTGACCCCTGGAGGCGTCGGGCGGACCGCCGCCGTACGGAGCGGGCCGTGGAAGGGACGTCGCGCACCGGGCGGACCGGGCATCGGCCCTCCGACCTGTGCGCGGTAGCCTTCAGCGGCAGGCACACAGGCCGCGGACCGGAACCGTAGTGGAGGAGCCACGGCGATGGCGGAACACACTAGCTCGAGCATCACGATCGACGCGGCACCTTCCGAGGTCATGGCGGTGATCGCCGACTTCGACCGCTACCCCGAGTGGACGGGCGAGGTGAAGGAGGCCGAGGTCCTGGCCAAGGACGAGCAGGGGCGGGCCGAGCAGGTCCGGCTGCTGCTCGACGCCGGTGCGATCAAGGACGATCACACCCTGTCCTACACCTGGACCGGCCCCAACGAGGTGAGTTGGTCGCTGGTCAAGTCGCAGATGCTGCGGGCTCTCGACGGCTCGTACAGCCTGGCGCCGCTGGCGGACGGCACGCGCACCGAGGTCACGTACCAGCTGACGGTGGACGTCAAGATCCCGATGCTCGGCATGATCAAGCGCAAGGCGGAGAAGGTCATCATCGACCGGGCTCTCGCGGGGCTGAAGAAGCGGGTCGAGAGCGCGGCTCAGGCCTGAGCGTGCGTACGGTTCTGGTCACCGGCGCGGGCGGCGCCGGCCGCACCACGGTCGCGGCGGCGACCGCCCTCGCAGCGGCTCGCCGGGGCCGCCGCGTGCTGCTGCTCACCACCGACCGGCTGGCGACGCCGGGCGCGATGCCGGGCATCCCCGGCCTCGCACGCCGCGCCGCTGACGCGGCTGGACCGCCGCCCGCCTCCGGGGAGGAGACGTCCGCTGCCGCGATGCACGCCGCTGCCGCGGAGGCGCCCGCTCCAGTGCAGACGGCCGCGTCCGGGTCCGCGTCGGGGCTTCCCTCTGCGCCTGTCGGGAGCCAGGCGCAGAGGGAAGCCTCTGACGCCGCAAGGCCCGTGCCCTGGACCGTGCCGGTCCAGGCAGCCCCAGGCCTGTGGGCCGCTCGCCTCGACGCCGGCGAACACGTCCGCACCGAACTGCTGGCCCTGCAGGAGCGCAGCTCTGCCGTCCTGGACCTGCTCGGCGCGACCCCATTGGACCGCGAGGAGATCACCGAACTCCCCGGCGCCCCCCAACTCGCCCTCATCCGCGCCCTGCAAGCGCTCCACGACCTCGCAACGATCACCGACCGCCCTGAGGGGGCGGCCGTTGGCCATGGCGCCTCGGCTGGGACAGGCCCTACGGGCCTCCCCGCCGCGGGCGGGGCCGCGCGCGCCGGGTGGGACCTCGTGGTCGTCGACATGCAGCCGGTACCGGAAGCACTGGCCGTACTCGGTCTGCCGGAGGAGCTGCGGCGCTGCCTGCGGCGGCTGCTGCCGCCCGAGCGGCAGGCCGCGCGGGCGCTGCGCCCGCTGCTCGCACAGTTCGCCGGGGTTCCGGCGCCCGCACAGTGGCTGTACGACATGACGGACCGCCTCGACCGCGAACTCGCCGCCGCACAGGCCGTGCTGGATTCGCATGCGACCACGCTCCGGGTCGTCGTCGAGCCCGGACCGGCCGGATCCGAGACGCTGCGCGCCGCCCGCGTCGGCGCCGCCCTGTACGGCCTCCCCATCGACGCCGTCGTGGCCAACAAGGTGCTGCCCACTGGCTCCACCGACCCATGGCTCGCCGCCCTGTCCGGTCGGCAGCAGACCGCGGTGAAGACGCTGCACGACGAGGTCGCCACCGCGCACGCGGTCTGCGAGCTGCCGCATCTCGGCCACCAGGCGTACGGACTCGACGACCTCGCCGAGCTGATCGGGCGCGCCGAATCCACCAGGCTTGGCGATGGCGGTGGCGACGGTGGCGGCGACCGCAACGGCACCGTCGGGCCGGCCGAACGCGACGCGCTGGCCGACGGGCTGGCCGACGGGTTGGACCGGCCCGACGGCCCGCGGGACGATCCCCGGAGGGTCGAGGACCGCCGCGCCGACGAGGGCATGCTCGTCTGGCGGATCCCGTTGCCCGGTGCCGAGCGCGGAGAGGTCGACCTCGTACGGCGCGGAGACGAACTCGTCCTCGGCGTCGGGCCGTTCCGCCGGATCCTGCCGCTGCCGTCGGCGCTGCGCCGCTGTTCGGTCGCGGGCGCGAGCCTCGCCGACGGCGAACTCAAGATCAGATTCGTCCCCGATCCCGGCCTCTGGCCGCGTCCGTCGACCCCGCCTTCCGAGCCTTCCGGCGCGTGAACGCGGCGCACCCATTCGGGTAACGTCGAATTGCCCTCCGAAGCACTCCTCGCAGGAGCCCGCCATGAGCGATGCCACTGAGCGTCCCGCAGCCGAACCCTCCGACGCGGCCGAGGCCGACGCATGGGCGAAGGCCTGTGCCGAGGACCTCGCGGCCGAGCGGGCCCGCCGTCGCGGGCAGCAGGGTGCGCAGCCAGGCACGGCCGCCGAGGAGCTGCGCAAGCTGGCCGACGCCGTCGCCGAGAAGCTCTCCGCCCTCCAGGCGCCGCTCGGCGGCAGTGCCGCGGCGGGCGCCGTGCAGCAGCTGATCGCCCAGGCGAAGGCCGCTGTCGAGCCCGTCGTAGAACGCAATCCCGAGGTCTTCGGCCATCTCGCCGCCGCCGGTTCCGAGCTGCTCGCCGCCTACCGGGCCGCCGTCGAGGGCCAGGAGCGCCGCTGGACCCGCGGGGACGCCGGTTCCCAGGGAGCCCGAGGCGCTCAGGGCCCGGAAGCCCGAAAAGGCCCGGATAGTCCAGACAGTCCAGACAGCCCGGACGGCCCGGACGGCCCGCAAAGCCCTGAAGATCCGGACGGCCCCTCCGGCACCGAGCGCATCGACCTCGACTGATCCTCCGACCCCCCTCGGCCGGGCGCCGCTCCGGTACGGTTGGTCGCGGCGGGGATCGACCGAGTAACTGAGGGACACATGGGACTCACCATCGGCGTCGACATCGGCGGCACGAAGATCGCGGCCGGCGTGGTCGACGAAGAGGGCTCGATTCTCGAGACGTGCAAGGTATCGACTCCGCCCACGGCCGAAGGAGTCGTCGACGCGATCGCGGACGCGGTGCGCACCGTCAGCGCGGACCACGAGGTCGAGGCGGTCGGCATCGGAGCCGCCGGTTACGTGGACGACAAGCGCGCCACCGTACTCTTCGCCCCCAACATCAACTGGCGGCACGAGGCGCTGAAGGACAAGGTCGAGCAGCGCGTGGGCCTCCCGGTCGTCGTCGAGAACGACGCCAACGCCGCCGCGTGGGGCGAGTACCGGTTCGGCGCCGGGCAGGGCCACGAAGACGTCATCTGCATCACCCTCGGCACCGGCCTCGGCGGCGGCATCATCATCGGCAACAAGCTGCGGCGCGGTCGCTTCGGTGTGGCCGGCGAGTTCGGCCACATCCGGGTCGTCCCCGACGGCCTGCTGTGCGGCTGCGGCAGCCAGGGCTGCTGGGAGCAGTACGCCTCCGGGCGCGCCCTCGTCCGCTACGCGAAGCAGCGCGCCCAGGCGACCCCCGAGAACGCCACGATCCTGCTCGGCCTCGGTGACGGCACGCCCGCCGGAATCGAGGGCAAGCATGTGAGCGAGGCCGCCCGCCAGGGCGACCCGGTGGCCATCGACTCCTTCCGGGAGCTCGCCCGCTGGGCCGGGGCCGGCCTGGCCGACCTGGCGTCCCTCTTCGACCCGTCGGCGTTCATCGTCGGCGGCGGGGTCTCCGACGAGGGCGACCTCGTGCTGGACCCGATCCGCAAGTCCTTCCGCCGTTGGCTGGTCGGTGGCCAGTACCGGCCGCACGCCCAGGTCCTCGCCGCTCAGCTCGGTGGCAAGGCCGGCCTGGTGGGCGCCGCCGACCTGGCCCGTCAGGGCTAGCCGGACCAGTCACGCGCGCCGTAGTCACCCTCCCCCAGCTACCTCCCCCAGAGCTTCGCCTGGGGGTACCCCCAGGAGGTGCCCCCAGCGGTAGCTGGGGGCGGGTGTGAACCGCCGCTCACCGGACTGGAGGTGGTATGAGCCATCCGCGTACCGCGGGGCAGAGCCTGCCCGATCTCCCCGCCTCGCGAACCGAGCCCGACGGCGCCGCCGTCATCCGCGTACTCAGCTACAACATCCGCTCGATGCGCGACAATCGGGCGGCCCTCGCCCGAGTGATCCGGGCCTGTGCACCCGACCTCGTCTGCGTCCAGGAGGCCCCGCGGTTCTTCCGGTGGCGCAAGCACGCGGCGCGGCTGGCGAGCGCGACCGGCCTGCTGTACGTCACCGGCGGCGCGACCGCCGCAGGACCGATGATCCTCGCCTCGCTGCGTGCTCATGTGGAGCGTGCCGAGGACACCCTTCTGCCCCGCACGCCCGGCCTCCATCAACGCGGCTTCGCGACCGCCGTGGTACGGATCGGGGGCGCCCGGCTCGGTGTCCTCAGCTGTCACCTGAGCATGCACGCGGAGGAGCGCTACGCGCAGGGCGGGCTCCTCCTCGACCGTCTGGCGGAGCTGGACGTGCCGCACGCGATCGTCGCGGGGGACCTCAACGACCGGCCCGACGGCCGTACGTTCCGCAGGCTCGCCGCCGAGCTGCAGGACGGCTGGGCCGTGGGGCCGTGGGGGGACGAGCACACCACGCGGCCCGGCGACCCGCCACAGCGCATCGACGCCGTCTTCGCGACGCGCGGCATCGAGGTGCTCGGCTGCGGCGTGCCGCGCGGTCTGTCCGGCATCACGGAAGCCAACCTGAGATCGGCCACGGATCACCTCCCGGTCCTGGCCGCCCTGAGGATCCCCGCCCTCTCCTGAGGTCCCGCCCTACCGCCGAGTCCCCGGCCCTCTGTCAAGGGCCGTTGCCCCTGCCCGCCCGGGGCGCCGACCGAGCCGCGGTCCACGGCACGCCTCGCATTCCGAGCGCGCCAGGGCGGCGGTTCGGTGGCCTGGCGAGAGGTGGTGATTCAGACGACCGCGCCGCGCCCCGGGTCGTCGTACTCGTCGTCATCGGAGTCCTTCATCCGCAGGACGAGGGTCGCGAAGCCGCCGAGGAAGCCACCGATGCCCAGCGTGGCGATCCACCACGTCATGTCCCACTGCAGCACCACCGTGAGGAGGAGCAGCAGCGGGCCGCCGACGACCGCGAGCCAGGCGAACTTCGCCGTGGTGTCGGCCTCGGGCAGCGGCGGTGGTTCAGGGGGTACGAAGTGCCCCTCGTCGTCCTCGTCGAAGTCGTCCTCCGCCGGCTCGGGCCCCGACCAGTCACGCGGGCCGATTCCCGCCGAGAACACCATCACGCTCGAGCCGAGCGGGGGGCCTGCCGGGCCGCCGCCCTCGCCCGTGCCCGTGGTGGGCTCACCCGGATCGTCGGGGCCCGCCTCGGACTCGTCGCCGGAGTCCGCGGAGTCTCCGGAGTCCCCGGGCTCGTCCGCGCGTTCGGATCGCGTCCCGGCCTCCGGCCCGTCCTCCTCGGCACCCTGCTTCCGGTCGCCCTCCCCGGTCCCGTCCCCGTTCATGGACAGCTCCGGATCCGCGGGCTCCGCGCCGTACGCGGCCACGATCGCCGCCCACGCGGCGTCCTCGTCGACCGGGTCGCGGCCGTCCTCGCGGCCGGGACCGGTGTCGCGCTCAGCCACCGGTCGTCGCCGTCCCTTCCTTTCCCACGCTCGGGGCGAGCCGACCGATGAAGTCGTACGAGTCCTGGAAGATCCGCTCGGCGTCATGGTCGAGCGTCGCCACGTGATAGCTGCGCTCCAGCACCGTCTCGGTGACGTCGGTCGACGAGACCCGGCTCAGGATCCGGGCTGAGTCGGCCGGCGGCACCACATGGTCGACCGCACTGTGCAGCAGCAGCATCGGCTGCGTGACCTGCGGGAGTTCGGCGTCGAGCAGCCGTAGGAACTGGCGCAGCGAGTGCGCCGCGTGCAGCGGCACCCGGTCGTAGCCGATCTCGGCCACGCCGGTCTTGATGATGTCGTTCGTCAAGCCCTTCGTCGAGCGCAGCAGGAACCTCGTGACCGGCAGGGTCCACGCCGCCGGGCCGTGCACCTTGTTGGCCGGGTTGACGACCACGATGCCGCTGATCGCGTCACCGTGCTTGGCGGCCAGCCGCAGCGCCAGTGCCCCGCCCATCGACAGGCCGAAGACGAAGACCTGGCCGCACCGCTCGCTCAGGGCGCGCAGCTCCCGGTCCACTTCGGCGTACCAGTCCTGCCAGCCGGTGAGCTGCATGTCCTGCCAGCGCGTGCCGTGTCCGGGCAGCAGCGGCAGGGAGACGGTCAGCCCGCGCTCTGCCAGGAACTCGGCCCAGGGGCGCAGGGACTGCGGGGAACCGGTGAAGCCGTGGCAGAGGAGGACGCCCACCTCGCCACCCTCATGGCGGAACGGCTCGGCTTCGGGGACGACCGGCACCAGAGGTCTCCTGTTCGTCGTGACGTGATCGCGGGGGTGTTCGCGCGGTGTGGAGTTCACCGTACGCGACGGGGCCGACACCGGGTAGATCCGACCGCGGGGCTCGGGGGCCGGACCTGCACGGCAGCAGGTTAAGGTCTGTTCGTCAGACACAGGAGGTCCTCGGTTGCTTTACGGCGCAATGAAGCTGTCGGTCGGAGGGGTGCTGAAGCTCGCCTTCCGGCCGTGGGTGGAGGGGCTGGAGAACGTGCCCGCGGAGGGGCCAGCGATCCTGGCGAGCAACCATCTGTCGTTCTCGGACTCCTTCTTCCTGCCCGCGGTGCTCGACCGCAAGGTCACCTTCATCGCCAAGGCCGAGTACTTCACCTCGCCCGGTGTGAAGGGCAGGCTGACGGCGGCGTTCTTCAAGGGAGTCGGTCAGTTGCCGGTGGACCGCTCGGGCGTGCGCGGCGCGGGCGAGGCAGCGATCAAGAGCGGCATCGGGGTGCTGGAGCGCGGTGAGCTGTTCGGCATCTACCCGGAGGGCACGCGTTCGCCGGACGGCCGGCTCTACCGCGGGAAGCCCGGCGGCCTCGCGCGCGTGGCGCTCGCGACCGGAGCCCCGGTCATCCCGGTTGCGATGATCGACACCGAGAAGGTCCAGCCGCCCGGGAAGATCGTGCCGAAGATGGTCCGGCCGGGCATCCGTATCGGCAAGCCGCTGGACTTCAGCCGCTACAAGGGCATGGACGGCGACCGGTTCATCCTGCGCTCGGTCACCGACGAGGTGATGTACGAGATCATGAAGCTGTCCGGCCAGGAGTACGTGGACATCTACGCGACCGCTGCCAAGCGGCACATCGCAGAGGCCGCGAAGCGCCGGGCGGAGCTCGAGAAGCAGGAGAAACCGGAGAAGCAGGGGAAGTCGGCGGGGGCGTAGCCGGATCTGTCAGGGGTGGGGACATGGCGCCGCGGAAGCGCGAGAACCGCGAGAGAGCGATACGGATGTCGGTGGAGCTGCCGCTGTGGCGTGCCCTGACCGGCTACCGGATCCTGACCTTCGGCTACGTCGTCGTCCTCTTCGCGCTCGCCTACGACGACTACGCCCATCCCCTCGGCGCTGCGGCCTATATGGCCGTGCTGGCCACGTGGATGGGCCTGACCTGGCACAAGGTGATGTCCGCCGAGCGCTGCACCCGGCGCTTCCTGGCCATCGACCTCGCCATCGCGCTGGCGGGCATACTCCTCACCCGCGTCGTCGACACGCACGAGCGCATCCTCGCCGGAGCCCACACGCTGCCGTCGATCTGGACGGCGGGCGCCGTGCTCGGCTTCGCGATCAAGGGCGGCTGGCGCTGGGCGGCGATGGCGTCTGCGCTCGTCGCGGTCGCCAACGTCGTCGAGCGCGGCAGCTTCGCCCGGGAGACCGTGCACAACGTGATCCTCGTGTGGGTGGCGAGCGTCGCGATCGGCTATGTCGTGGAGGTGGCCCGCGCCAGTGAGCGCACGCTCGCCCGCGCCTTCCGGATCGAGGCGGCGACCCGCGAGCGGGAGCGGCTGGCCCGCGACATCCACGACAGCGTGCTCCAGGTGCTGGCCATGGTGCAGCGGCGCGGTACCGAGATCGGTGGCGAGGCGGCGGAGCTGGGGCGGATGGCGGGGGAGCAGGAGGTGGCGCTCCGCACCCTGGTCGCCGGCGGTCTGGTCCCCGCGGCCCGTACGTCCTCCGACGCGGACTCCGGCGACTCCGCCCGCGCGGACGTAGGTTCCGTCGCCGTCTCCGTGGCGCCGACGGGCTCTCCGAGAGCGGAGGGCTGCTGGCCGCCGGAGGGCGGGGACGACGGCCCCCGGTCCGCACCGGAGGCGGTGCACGCGCGCGTGCCGGACGGGGGGGTGCCGGGCGGCGAGCCCTGCGACCTGCGCGCACTGCTCGCCCCGTACGCCGGTGCGCGGGTGTCCTTCGCGGAGCCGGGGGCACCGGTGCTCCTGGAGGCCGGGGCGGCGGGGGAGCTGGCCGCCGCTGTCGGTGCCGCCCTGGACAATGTGCGCAAGCACGCGGGCGCGGGCGCGCAGGCGTGGATTCTGCTGGAGGACGAGCCGGACGCGGTGATCGTGACCGTTCGGGACGACGGCCCGGGTATCCCGGAGGGCCGGCTGGCGGCCGCCGAGCGCGAGGGGCGCCTCGGCGTCGCGCTCTCGATCCGCGGCAGGCTGCGGGACCTCGGCGGCAGCGCGGAGCTGCTGTCGCTGTCCGGGCAGGGCACGGAGGTCGAGCTGAGGATTCCCAAGGCATCGCGAGGGAATGGGGGGCAACGGTGAGCGACGAACCGGTGGACGAGGCGAAGCTGAAGGTCATGGTGGTCGACGACCATCCGATGTGGCGGGACGCGGTCGCCCGCGACCTGGCTGCGGCCGGGTTCGACGTGGTGGCGACCGCCGGGGACGGCCCGCAGGCGGTCCGCCGGGCCAGGGCCGCGGACCCTGATGTGCTGGTCCTCGACCTCAATTTGCCCGGTTTGCCCGGTGTGCAGGTCTGCAAGGAGCTCGTCGGCTCCAACCCCGCACTGCGCGTCCTGGTCCTCTCCGCGAGCGGCGAGCACGCGGACGTCCTGGAGGCGGTGAAGTCCGGAGCCACGGGCTATCTGCTGAAGTCGGCCAGCACCTCGGAGCTGCTCGACGCGGTGCGCCGGACGGCCGTCGGCGACCCCGTCTTCACGCCCGGACTGGCGGGTCTGGTCCTGGGCGAGTACCGGCGACTGGCCGCGGACCCGGATTCGGCCGCGGCAGATGAGCCGGACGCCCCCCGTCTCACCGATCGGGAGACCGAGGTGCTGCGGCTGGTGGCCAAGGGGCTCTCGTACAAGCAGATCGCCGAGCGCCTGGTGATCTCCCACCGCACGGTCCAGAACCACGTCCAGAACACCCTAGGCAAGCTGCAGCTGCACAACCGCGTTGAGCTGGTGCGTTACGCGATCGAGCGGGGGCTGGACGACGCGTAGCCGCTCGCCCGAGTGAAGATCACACCGAGCGCTTCCATCGAATTCCTCGGAATCAGGCCATACCCCATCCCCTGTGAACTGGATCACCGCTAGCGTGAGCCGGAACTCAGGTCATACAGGAGAAGGGAAGATCCCATGCGGGTCGGAGTACTGACCGGTGGCGGCGACTGCCCCGGGCTCAACGCGGTCATCCGCGGTGTCGTCCGCAAGGGCGTGCAGGAGTACGGCTACGACTTCCTCGGCTTCCGGGACGGCTGGCGCGGGCCGCTCGAAGGCGACACCGTCCAGCTGGACATCCCGGCCGTGCGCGGCATCCTGCCCCGCGGCGGCACGATTCTCGGATCGTCGCGCACCAACCCTCTCAAAGAGGAGAACGGCATCCGCCGGATCAAGGACAACCTTGCCAAGTACGACGTCGGGGCGCTGATCGCGATCGGTGGCGAGGACACCCTGGGGGTCGCGGCGCGCCTGGCCGACGAGTACGGCATCCGGTGCGTCGGCGTCCCCAAGACCATCGACAACGATCTGTCCGCTACCGATTACACCTTCGGCTTCGACACCGCCGTCAACATCGCGACCGAGGCCATCGACCGCCTCCACACCACGGCCGAGTCCCATATGCGGGTGCTCGTGGTGGAGGTGATGGGCCGTCACGCGGGCTGGATCGCCCTTCACTCGGGGCTGGCGGGCGGCGCCAACGCCATCCTCATCCCCGAGCAGCGCTTCGACCTCGACGAGGTGTGCGCCTGGGTCGAGTCCCGCTTCAAGATCCGATACGCGCCGATCGTGGTGATCGCCGAGGGTGCCATGCCCCAGGACGGCGACATGGTCCTCAAGGACGGCACCCTGGACTCCTTCGGACACGTCCGGCTCTCCGGCATCGGCGAGTGGCTCGCCAAGCAGATCGAGAGCCGCACCGGGAAGGAGGCCCGTACGACGGTGCTCGGCCATGTGCAGCGCGGCGGCACACCGAGCGCCTTCGACCGCTGGCTCGCCACCCGCTTCGGACTGCACGCCATCGACGCCGTGCGCGATGAGGACTTCGGGAAGATGGTCGCCCTGCGCGGCACGGACATCGTCCGGGTCCCGATCGCCGAGGCGACCGCGAAGCTCAAGACAGTCGACCCGAAGCTGTACGAAGAGGTGGGCGTCTTCTTCGGCTGACGCGAGTCCGCCATCCTCGCCCGCCTGCGTGACCTGACCAGCGCCTGCGGCGCTGCTCGCTTCCCACCCGCTTCCCCTTCACAGGGCTGGCGGGTGGGAAGTCCCGGCGCGGAGCGCGGGGCCGGGCGCCGTGTGGCTACACGAGCACCTTCGCAAGCAGCGTGGCGGTGATGGCGGCGCCGTCGAGCGTGAGCACCGACTCCGGGTGGAACTGGACGCCGGCGAACCCCGGTCCGCGCAGCGCGTGCACATCCCCGGTGGCCGGGTCGCGGCTCAGCTCCACCCGGTGCATGGCGAGCTCCGCCTCCGCCGCCGCGTCGCAGCGCGCGGTGAACGTGTTGTAGAAGCCCACCACTTCGGGCCGTCCGAAGAAGTCGATGCGCTCCTGCGCACCCTGAGCGGGAGCGCTCTTGCGGACGATCTCCAGGCCCAGCTCGGCTGCGATCAGCTCGTGGCCAAGGCACACGCCGAGCACCCCATGTCGGTGGTCGCGCAGCAGCGCTGCCGCCAGTTCCCGAAGGAAGCGCATCTTCGGGTCCGCGGTGTCTCCCGGGTCGCCGGGGCCCGGCCCGAGGACCACGGGACCGGGGTGCGACAGCGCCGCCTCCCGCAGCCCCGGCTCGTCGTAGCGCCGCACAGTGACCTCCAGGCCGGAGGAGCGCAGCAGGTGCGCAAGCATCGCCGTGAACGTGTCCTCACCGTCCACCACCAGAGCGTGTCCGTCCATCGCGGCCGACCGCTGCTGCATCCGCAGCCAGAACGGGGCGAGATCCGCCCGGCGGGCGTCCAGCGCGGCACGCACCCGCGGATCGTCCGCCAGCCGCGGCCGCTCGCCGTCCGCCTCGGGCACTCGTCCGGGCCGTACCCCGAGCGCGGTGAGCACGCCCGCCGCCTTGGCGTGCGTCTCCGCGACCTCGCCGTACGGATCGGAGCGCCGGACCAGCGTGGCGCCGACGGGCAGGCGCAGCCGCCCGCCCGCGTCGATGTCGGCGGTCCTGATGAGGATCGGTGAGTCGAGGGTCTGTGCGCCGCCCGCGTCCCGCCCGATGAGGGCCAGTGCGCCCGCGTAGTAGCCACGGCCGACTCCGTCCCGCCCGACGGACTCATGGCGCTCGATGACCCGGCAGGCGTTCTGCACCGGGCTCCCGGTCACGGTGGCCGCGAACATCGTCTCCCTGAGGACCTCCCGCACGTCCAGGGAACTGCGTCCGCGTAGCTCGTACTCGGTGTGCGCGAGGTGCGCCATCTCCTTCAGTCGCGGGCCGACGACGACCCCTCCCTGGTCCCCGACGGTGCACATCATCTTGAGCTCCTCGTCGACGACCATGGACAGCTCCTCCGTCTCCTTCGGGTCGCGGAGGAACGCCAGCAGGTCCTCGACGCCGGGACCCTCGTCGGGGTACCGGTAGGTGCCGCTGATCGGGTTCATCACCACGGTCCCGCCCGACATCCGGACGTGCACCTCCGGGCTGGCTCCCACGAGCGTCCGGGCGCCGGTGTGCACCACGTACGTCCAGTACGCCCCCCGCTCGCCTGCCAGCAGCCGCCGGAAGAGCACCAGCGCGTCCGCCCGGCCGTACCCGGGGATCTCGCCCCGATACGTCCGCCGGATGACGAAGTTCGCGCCCTCGCCCTGCCCGATCTCGTCCTCGACCACGCGCCGGACGATGCCGGCGTACTCCTCGTCCGGGATGTCGAAGGCGCCGCCCTCGACGCGCACGTCATGCCGGGGCAGCGCCTCCCGTACGGCCTCCGACGGCAGCTCGTACGCCTCGTCCGGCAGGAGGACGGTCAGCGGCGTGCCGTCGTCGCGGACCTCGAATCCGCGCTCGCGGATCTGCCGGAACGGCACCAGCGCGAGCGCGTCCGGCACGGCTTCGCCCGGCGCGCCCGCCGGCAGCGGAATGTCCGCCAGCCGCGCCACGTCCCGGGTGGTGCCGATCAGCACGTCGACGACGTCCGCGTGGCGGCCGGGGGTGCGGCGGTGGAGCAGGGCGAAGGGCGGGGCGTCGTCGGCGGTCAGTCGCCGCAGCAGGGCGGGGATGTGCGGGTCCCTCCCCGGGGGCACCTCCCAGCGGTAGCTGGGGGAGAAGCTCTGGGGGAGCTGCGCGGAGTCGCGATGCATGAGGTGTTCCTTCCGGAGGGCAGATCTCGGATCGTCGATCGGAGTCGGAGGAACGGCCCTGCGGATACGCCGAAGGCCGCCCCTCGGGCGGCCTTCGCGTCGGTGTGGGAGTGCGCGCAGTCAGTGGGCCGCCGGAGAAGCGGTCCACCACCAGTCCATGGTCGGGTGCGCGAACATGCCGTGAACCCTAACGGACATCCCGGTCGCTGTGTCCGCTGTCTCATCTTGTGGGCCGCGGTCCGAGTGCCGGACAAGACCCCGTAATGTTGACGACGTGACCGTGAACGCTGACACCCGCGCCGGTGGCAACACCTGGCGAGACCTGCCTGCGGCGCAGCAGCCCGAGTGGCCCGACCCCGGGGCTCTGCGCGATGTGATCGCGGACCTCGAGTCGTATCCTCCGCTGGTTTTCGCGGGCGAGTGCGACCAGCTGCGTGCCCGTCTGGGAGCCGTCGCGATGGGCGAGGCGTTCCTGTTGCAGGGTGGCGACTGTGCCGAGGCCTTCGACGCCGTGGGCGCTGACC
>NZ_JBQQCD010000022.1:0-88023 GCF_052245555.1 Streptomyces sp. KR80 | reverse complement strand
GGGAAGCACGCGCCGGTGGGGCGGGTCTGGCGCGGAGCGGCCTCCGCGGCGAGCGGCGACGCAGACGACCCGCGAGCCTGTTCCCCGCGCCCAGAGGCGCAGGGGGCCGGTCGGACGTACCGGCGGCTCGCGGGCCGGGTGACTGCGTGGGATTGGCCGGCTGCGCAGATCTCTCCCGCGCTGTCCGGCGGTGCGCTGAGCGCGACGACGGACTCCTAGCCCGCAGTCACCTCACGCGTCCGGTTTCGATACATCTGCCGAACCACCTCCCTTCTTGTGTGCGCCATACGTTAGGCACCGCTTTCGACCTGCACAACCCGATTCTCCGGAGCGCAACGAGTTCCGGGACCGGCTCCCACATGCTGTGACGATGTGGGCACGCCTGGTGGCACCCGTCGTACGCCACGGCACCGGTGTGGTCCCATCTGAGCGAAGGCCGGCCTCGATGAGACCGCCACTGAAGCAGCGTTACTCCGATACGTCCCGCGAATCTGCCCTCGATCTCGTCGTTGTCTCGCGACGGTCCCGAGATAGAGCCGATTTCTGGGAACATGGTGTGGGCTGTGTCACGTTCCAGTTCAATGATCTGACGTGCAGCAGCCACGTCCAGCAAGGAGGTGCCAGGTGACTGCTTCCCGGCCTTCCGGTCCCACGGACGCACCCGGCGCCGCGGGCGACGCGACCTCGCAGCCCACTCCGCCCGATTGCGAGGACTCCGATCTGCTCGCCGCGCTGCTGGACGGCATGGACGCCGCGCTGTGCGCTTTCGACGCCGACGGCGTGATCACCCACTGGAATCGCGAGGCCGAGCGCATCCTCGGCTGGGCCGCCGAGGAGGCCGTCGGCCGCCACGGGCTCGCGGGCTGGGCGGTCCGTACCGCGGACGCCGACGAGGTCGAGGGGCGGCTGCTCGCCGCGATGGGCACCACGGGTCGTCAGGTGCATGAGTTCGCGCTGCTTACCAAGGACGGTGGGCGGGTGCTGGTCCGCACCCAGTTCGCGGGGGTGCGCGGCGCCGACGGCCGTCCCGCCGGTGTTTACTGCGCCTTCAGCGAGGTGCACGCCCAGATCGACATGGAGCGATCCATCGCGCTCAGCGAGGCGCTGTTCGAGGATGCGGCGTGGGGCGTGGTGCTCATCGACGCCGACCTGCGCCCGACGGTCGCCAACGCCTATGCGGCGCGCGCCCTGAACATGGGGCGCACGGCAGTACTCGGGCGCCCCCTGGGCGAGCTGCTGTCGCACGGGGTGGAGGAGCTGGAGAGCGCACTCCAGCATGTGCTGGCTGAGGGCGCACCGCCCGCGCCCACCGATCTGTGGGTGACGCTGCGCGCCGCGGACATTCCGGAGCAGAAGGCGGCGACGACGGGCACCGCGCAGACGTCGAGGGCCGAGCGGACCGCGCGGACGGCGCGGAGCGCGGCGACGGCGGGGGCGGGAAAGGCGGAGGCACGGCGGTGCTGGCGCAGCGGTTTCGTCCGGCTTGCGTCACCGCTCGCGGAGGAGCCGGTGCCCCTGGGGGTCGGCTGGTTCTTCCAGGACGTCACCGAGTCCAAGCAGCTCGAACAGGAGAGCTCGGTGCTGCGTTTCCGCGGCAACCAGCTGCACCGGGCGAGCCGGGCCGCCGCCGAGTGCGAGGACCCGCTGGAGGCCGCGACGGTCTTCCTGGACTTTGCGCTCGCCGGCTTCGCGGACCACGCGCTGCTGGACCTCGCGACGGACGACGATCCGGTCCGCCTGGTACGGGCCGCGGCCACGCCCGTGGGCTCGGGCGGCCCGTGTTCCACGATCGCACCGGGCGCCATCCCCGTGCGCTACGTCGAGGGGCACCCGGCTCTCCAGGCCGTCGAACGCACCGGTTCCGTCCGCGCCAGCTCGAGTCTGGAGGGCGGTGGTGCGGCCGGCCTCATGCCCGAGCAGGCCCGCAAGTGGGCGCGGGCGCGGCAGTGGCCGGACGACTCGGTCCACGCCCTGTGCGTGGTGCTTCGCAGCCGCGCCCGCACGCTGGGCGTGGCGACCTTCCTACGCTCGTCGGGCCGCCGCCCCTTCGACCGGGCGGACGCCGACTACGCCGAGGACGTGGCATCCCGCATTGCGTCGGCCCTCGACCTCGCCCGCCATCTGTCCTGACGCGGAGCGGCTCGGGCGGCGCGCTACGCGGCGGCAAGCTACTCGTATCGGAAGAAGATCCGGTCCGCGTACTCCGTCATCAGCCGACTGTTCCACTCCTGCCCCCCGTCCACGTTCGCCGAGCGCAGCAGCGGTGGCGTGATCCCGCGCGCCGCCAGCTCGCCCGCCGCGGACGCCATGACGGCCTGCATCACCGCGCTCGTCACCACCGTCGAGGCGGGCGCGAAGGGTGCGTCGATGCCCTCGGCGGTCAGCTCCGCGTCACCGACCGCGATCTTGCTGTCCAGGACCAGGTCGCAGTGGTCTTTCATGAAGGTGCCGGACACGTGCCGGGACTGCGTGCCGTCCGCGTACGCCACCGAGGTCACGCCAATCACCTTCAGCCCGAGCGACTTCGCGTGCATCGCCATCTCCACCGGCAGGGCGTTCCGTCCGGACAGCGAGATGATCACGAGCATGTCGCCGGCGCGTACGGGGCTGGTGTCCAGGACCGCCGTGGCGAGGCCGTCCACCCGCTCGAGCGCACTGCTGAGCGTCGCCGGAATGACGTCGATGCCCACCACACCAGGCACGGCCAGCAGGTTCATCAGCGCCAGCCCGCCCGCGCGGTAGACCACGTCCTGCGCGGGGAGCGCGGAGTGCCCGGCGCCGAAGGTGAAGAGACGGCCACCGTTCGCAACGGTGTCGGCGATCATGGTTCCGGCGGTCGTGATGTTCTCCGCTTCCGCGTCGCGCACCCGCCGCAGCAGTTCGATCGCGGAGTCAAAGAACTGCCCGGCCAGCTTGCTCTCGCTCATCGCCGCTGAGGCCTTTCCGTGAGGGACGGGAGTGACATGAGGGACTTGGGTTCCATCTGCGCGTCCGCCAGCTGCACGTACCGGGCCCGTCGGGCCCATAGGTATGTACCTTGTGGCGCGGATCACGTTGGGGTCCGGACCCGGGCCCTGTCAATACCGCACCTGGCGGGACGGGTCCGCTTGTCGGTGAGATGCGTCAGAATTGAAGCCAGGGCCACGGCACGACACATCGAGGGGCACGCATGTCCGGACTGATCGACACCACGGAGATGTATCTCCGCACCATCCTCGAGCTGGAAGAGGAAGGTGTTGTCCCCATGCGCGCCCGCATCGCGGAGCGCCTCGACCAGAGCGGGCCGACGGTCAGCCAGACGGTGGCGCGCATGGAGCGTGACGGTCTGGTCAATGTCGCCGGGGACCGTCACCTGGAACTCACGGAGGAGGGCCGCCGGCTGGCGACCCGCGTGATGCGCAAGCACCGGCTCGCGGAGTGCCTGCTCGTCGACGTGATCGGCCTGGAGTGGGAGCAGGTGCACGCGGAGGCCTGCCGCTGGGAGCACGTGATGAGCGAGGCGGTGGAGCGCCGCGTGCTGGAGCTGCTGCGGCACCCGACCGAGTCGCCGTACGGGAACCCGATCCCGGGCCTGGAGGAGCTGGGCGAGAAGGCCGAGGTGGACCCGTTCCTGGAAGACGGCATGGTGAGCCTGGTGGACCTCGACCCGGGGGCCGAGGGCAAGACGGTCGTGGTGCGGCGGATCGGCGAGCCGATCCAGACGGACGCCCAGTTGATGTACACGCTGCGGCGGGCCGGGGTGCAGCCCGGGTCCGTGGTGAGCGTGACGGAATCCGCGGGCGGAATCCTGGTGGGCAGCAGCGGTGAGGCCGCGGAGCTGGATGCCGACATCGCTTCGCATGTCTTCGTCGCCAAGCGCTGAAACCTCCCCCCACCTCCCGCTGTCCTCACGCCCCGTCCGTGGTTCCGTCCCCCGTTCCTGGCTGCTCACGCGGCTTCTCACGGCCCGGTGAGTCCAGCAGCGCTGCGTGGGAGTCGGCCGCCGTACGGCGCGCTCCCGGGCGCTCGGCCACGGGCCGGGCTGCTCCGGGTTCTCGGGTGAACACGGCGGAACGGCAGCGCAGTTGACCCCGGCGTGCGACGCTGTCGCGGAGGAGGCCCGGGGGGCTGTCACGGCCACCCGCCCGGGCTTGGGGAGGGGGCTGTGATGGGTGCGTGGAGTGGGAGCGGCAGCGGGCGGCCCCGTACCGCCGGAGCAGGACCCTGCGCGGCCGCGCGCCGCGACCCGGCCACCATCGCGGCCGCCGTCACCACCTTGGCCCGTCCGCCGAGCGTCGGCCGCGGCAAGGGCCCCGGTGCGATCGGTGCGATCGGCAGCCGGGGCCCCGCCGCCCCCCTGGCGACCCGGAGCCCCGAGCTCTCAGGGTCGTTCCCCGCGGACCTCCTTCCCCGTGAGGCCCGCCTCCCGGTAGCTGTCTCCCCGTGTGACAGGCCGTCAATCCTGGTGCGTGGTCACTCGAACGAGCGGTGTTGCACGCCAGAGCCGCACATTCGAATGCGAGTTCGATAATGTGTCTGTGGACGACCACGGACAGCACGTATGCGAGGACCCTGCAGCTGACGACGCGGAGCGTCCGGAAGGAATGGGGGTGCCAGGACACATGGTGCGGCGCATCGATGTGACCGGAGCCGCTGGCGTACGGCTCGCCGCCTGGGAGTTCGCGGACCCCCCCAAGGACTCCCGGGAGGACGGGAAGACGCCCGGGGTGCTGTTGCTGCACGGGCTGATGGGCCGGGCCTCCCACTGGGCGAGCACCGCCCGCTGGCTCTCCGCCAGGCACCGGGCCGTCGGGCTCGACCAGCGTGGCCATGGCCGCAGCGAGAAGCCTGCCGCCGGGCCGTACACGCGCGAGGCGTACGTCGCCGACGCGGAGGCCGCCGTCGAACAACTCGGTCTCGCCCCGGTCACCGTCATCGGTCATTCCATGGGAGCGCTGACGGCCTGGCAGCTCGCCGCCCGCCGCCCCGAGCTCGTACGTGCCCTGGTCATCTGCGACATGCGCGCCTCGGCGCTCGGCGCACAGTCGCAGCAGGAGTGGAAGGAATGGTTCAGGACCTGGCCGCTGCCCTTCGCGACCCTCGCCGACGTCCGCAAGTGGTTCGGTGAGGACGACCCCTGGCTGGAGCGCCCCCGCCCCTCGCGTGGCGATTTCTACGCGGAGGTGATGGCCGAGCGCGCCGACGGCTGGCGCCCTGTCTTCTCCCGCCGCCAGATGCTGGCGTCCCGTGAGACCTGGGTGCACGACGCGCACTGGGAGGAGTTGGCCCTGGTCCAGTGCCCGACGCTGGTCGTACGGGGCGTGGACGGCGAGCTGGGCCGGGCGGAGGCGCAGGAGATGGTCCGCGTCCTGCCGCGTGGCGAGTACGCGGAGATCCCGAACGCAGGTCACCTCCTCCACTACGACCAACCGGCGGGCTGGCGCGCCGCACTGGAACCCTTTCTGCGGTCGGTTCACGTGGAATGAACCCGCGCCCGCAGGGCGCGGGTTCGGCCGCGGTCGGGCCCTGTGCCACCCCGCGGGCGCGGCCGGCCGGCCGCGGCGGCAGACGGTGACGGCGTCATGTCGCGCACCCCACGGCGGCGCCATGTCGCACGCACGGCGGTGGCGCGATGCCATAGGCTCCCTGCCATCCTGACGACGCTTGGGGAGTCAGGCCGCTGGGCGCTGCGGTCTGCGGACCCGTATCGTCGCCCGACCGGTCACTCTCACCGGGCGGGGCGGCCCCGGACAGCGTCGCTCGCGCACGGTCGCGCGGGGAGGGCATCCCGAAGGCGCGGTGCCTCCCGCCGCACCGCACCGCCCGCCCGCCATCATCGACCGATGCGACCGGTCAGCCGTATCCGACCGGCCGTGACCCGCTTTCGCCGGGAGGAACCGCCACCATGCCGCCCCAGGCGCTGCAGCAGGCCGCCACCACCGCAACCGCCGTCGAGCAAGCCACCCACTGGCTCGTCACGGCGCTCGCCGTCGTCGTCGCCGTCAGCGTCTTCTTCACCGGGATCTCGGTCGGCGCGCGTCGGCTGCTCGGCCTCCGTCTCGGCGCACTGCGCACCCTGATCGCCTGCGCCGCCGGCGGAGCCGCCTTCCAGATGGTCAACCGCAGCATCGGCGACCACGAGAGCCAGACCGCGCTCGCCACCGTCTCCCTCACGATCTCGCTCGTGGCCGCCATGGCCGTACTCGTTCTCGTCGAGATCGCGGTGCCGTCCGGCAGTTGGCCGCGCCCCATGCAGTGGACCCGGGCCGTGCGTCGGCGGCTCACCCGCGCTCGTCGCTACTCCCAGATCAGCCGGGTCTTCATGCGCCACGGCCTGGGCCGTTACGTGAGCGGGCGGGCCAGCCTCGACCGCGCGGCGCGGGCCGACGAGGCCGGCCGTGAGGCGGCCCGCTCGCTCCGGCTCGCCCTCGAGGAGTGCGGCGGCACGTTCATCAAGCTCGGCCAAGTCCTCTCCACCCGCCGCGATCTGCTGCCCCCGCACATCATCGAGGAGCTCAGCCGGCTGCAGAGCGACGTGCCCCCGGCTCCCTGGCACCAGGTCGAGGCCGTGCTGCGCGCGGAACTCGGCGCTCCGCTCACCGATGTCTTCGTCGAGTTCGACCACGAACCGCTCGCCGCCGCCTCCATCGCACAGGTGCACCGGGCGACCCTGCGCGACGGCTCCACGGTCGCGGTCAAGGTGCAGCGGCCCGGGATCCGCGAATCCGTCGAGCGCGACCTCGACATCGTCCTCGCCATGGCTCAGGGACTGCACGTCCGGGCCCGCTCCGTACAGGGCCTGGGACTACGGGACTTGGCCGACGGCTTCGCTGTCGCGGTCCGCGAGGAGCTGGACTTCCGCATCGAGGCGCGCAACGCGGACGCCGTCGCCGCGGCCTGCGACGGCCGCGCGCCGGACGCGCCCGTACGCGTACCCGCGGTTCATCACGAGCTGTCCACGGCACGCGTGATGGTCCAGGAGTGGCTGGACGGGGTGACGCTGGAGCGGGCAGGGGCGAGGGCCGACGCCCGCGGCCTGGACCGGGACGCCCTCGCCCGTACGGTGCTGGGTGCCATGCTCCGTCAGATCATGCGCGACGGCGTCTTCCACGCCGACCCGCACCCGGGGAACATGCTGCTCCTCGCCGACGCCGGACGCGGCGGTGCCCGCATCGGACTGCTGGACTTCGGATCCGTGGGCCGGATCGACCCGACGGTGCGGGACGCCATCCAGTACGTACTGCTGGCCGTCGACCGCGGCGACCCGGCGGGCATGTGCGACGGCCTGCTCGAACTCCTCGGCCCCCGCCAGGACGCCGACGACGGCGCACCGGCCCTCGACGCCCTGGTCCTGGAACGCGAGGTGGGCCGCTTCATGGCCCGTCATCTGGGGCCGTCGAGCCGGCCCGACGCGGAGCTGTTCCCGGCCCTCTTCCGCCTGCTCACCCGCTTCGGCCTCGCGGTGCCACCGGAGGTCGCGGGGGTCTTCCGTGCGCTGGCGACGCTGGAGGGCACACTGGCCCGTATCTCGCCCGGCTTCGACCTGGTGGGCGAGGCGCGCCGGGTGGCCACGGCCGTGGTCACGGAGCGGCTGACGGCGGCCCCCGCCGGCCGTCTGGCGTCCCATGCGGTCCACACCTACGCGACGTGGACCGGCGCCCCGTACGACGACGTCACCAGCCCGCCCGGTCCCGAGCCCCTGGACGGCGCGGCCCTGGCGCGCGCCGTCGCCCAGGAGTTGCTGCCCCTGCTCCCGATGCTGCGCCGGATGCCGCGTCGCGCCGAACGCATCACCGCGTCCCTGGAACAGGGCCGCCTCACCGCCCGCGTCCGATTCCTGGCCGACGCCCGCGACCGCCGCTTCGTCGCGAGCCTGGTCCACCAACTCCTGGTGACGCTCCTGGCTGCGGGCACCGGCCTGATGGCCGTCCTCCTCCTGGTCCTGGGCACGGGCCACGGCCCTCATGTGACCTCCCGTCTGGAGCTCTTCCCGCTGCTCGGCTACAACCTCCTGGCGGTGAGCGCGGTCCTCACGCTGCGCGTCCTCTACGCGGCGATGCGGCGAAGCCCCTGAGCCGCCCCGCGGCGGGGAGCGTCAGCGGCGGCGGGCCGTCGCGGCCTCGCGGGCGCAGGCGTACGCCAGCGGGCTGATCAGCTCCTCCACCTCCGGCAGCCACCGGTTCGCCACCGTCGGCTGCCGCGCCCACTGCACCGAGCCGTGCGTGCCGACCCGGGTCGGCGGCGCCGCCACGTAGTCGCCCTCGCCCCGCGCGACCAGATCCAGCGTGCTCGGCAACCAGCCCAGCTTCCTGACCAGTTGGGGTACCTTCACCGCCGCACCGGGCAGCACGAAGAAGAGCATCCGCCCGCTCGGCGTGGAGGCGATCGGCCCGAGCGGGACCTCCATCCGCTCCATCCGGGCCAGCGCGAGGCACCCCGCGGCCTCCGACACGTCCAGCGCCTCGAAGGTGCGCCCCGTCGGCAGCAGGATCGAGGCGCGCGGCTGCTTCGCCCACATCCGCCGCACCACGGCGGCACTGCCCGTCGCCTGGGCCGCCCAGTCCGGCCGCGCCGGGTGCGCGCCCGGGGCACGGCAGCCGGTGTCCCCGCACGAGCACCACTCGGCTCCGTTCGCCGCCTCCAGCCAGGTGCCGGGGACGACGTCCCAGTGCCGCTCCTCCGCGTATCGCACCGCGGTGTCGGGCAGCGGGGCTCCGCGCTGCTGAGGGATCCGTGGGTCTCGGGTGATCCCGGGGGTGCCAGTGCCGATGACTCCGAAGGTCTCTTCCACGTTCATCACAACTTCTGTTGTGACCAAGGGTTACGGGGCCGGTGGCGGATGCCGCGGGCCAACGTCTCGGCATGCGGGGCGCACGGGTGCACGGGCGGGGGCGCGCACGCGGACGGCCGGTCAATGGCGGGTAGTCCGTACTGCGGCACCTTGCGCACGAGTCATCGGGATGTCACCGCTTCATGTCCAAGAAGACTGTGAACAGACGAAATACCAGGTATTCGCGACATGGCGGCGGGGCAGAGATCACTTGCGTCGACAAAGGGGGGTAGTGCCCATGGCCGCCAGGCCACTCGTAGCGCGTCAGCCCAACGAACGGCTGCAGGCGCTCATTCAGGAAGCCGCCTGCTCCAACGCCGGTCTGGCCCGCCGAGTCAACATGTGCGGCGCCGAGCACGGCCTCGATCTGCGCTACGACAAGACGTCCGTCGCCCGCTGGCTGCGCGGGCAGCAGCCGCGCGGGCGGGCGCCCGCGATCATCGCCGAGGCGCTGGGCCGCAAGCTGGGGCGGACGGTCACGATCGACGAGATCGGGATGGCCAACGGCAAGAACCTCGCCTCCGGCGTCGGGCTCCAGTTCTCGCCCACTGTGGTCGGCGCCATCGAGCAGGTCTGCGAGCTGTGGCGGAGCGACGTGGGGCGGCGGGACTTTCTGAGCGGCTCCACGGTGGCGGCGTCGGCGCTCGTCGAGCCGAGCCGCGACTGGCTCATCACGGGTGCGGACGCACAGGTCGCGCGGACGACGGGGGCGAGGGTCGGGCGCTCGGACGTCGAGGCCGTACGGGCCATGACGGATGCGCTCGTCGAACTGGACCACCGCTTCGGGAGCGGGCACGTACGGCCGGTGGTCGTGCACTACCTGAACAGTGTCGTCTCCGGGCTGCTGGCCGGGTCGTACCGGGAGTCGGTGGGGCGTGAACTCTTCTCGGCCGTCTCGCGGCTGACCGAGCTGGCGGGCTACATGGCTGTCGACACCGGCCAGCCCGGCCTGGCGCAGCGGTACTACATCCAGGCGCTACGGCTCGCGCAGGCGGCAGGGGACCGGGGGTACGGGGGGTACGTCCTGGCGGCCGGGATGAGTCATCTCGCGGCGTCCCTGGGAAACCCGCGCGAGATCGCACAGTTGGCGCGGGCCGCACAGGAGGGAGCACGGGGGCAGGTGCCACCGCGGGCGCAGGCGATGTTCTACGCGGCGGAGGCGCGCGGGCATGCCCTGATGGGAGACGCGCGGGCGTTCCAGGTGGTGGCGGGACGGGCGGTCACGGCGATGGACCGGGCGGGGGAACCGGCGCCGGCATCCGGCGGCGGTTCGGGGTCGGGGTCGGGGGACGACCCGGTGTGGATCGCTCACTTCAACCATGCGTATCTGGCCGACGAGTTGGCTCACTGCCACCGCGACCTCGGCCAGGCGGACGCCGCCCGACGGCAGGCGGAGGAGGCGCTGGCGGGACACCCCGCGTCGCGCGCCCGGCGGCGTGCGATCGGGCTGGTGCTGCTGGCGACGGCGCAGGTGCAGCAGCGCGAGATCGAGCTGGCGTGCCATACGGGGGCGCGTGCGCTGGAGATCCTGGGCGGTCTGCGCTCGAACCGTGGCTCGGAATACCTGGAGGACCTGCAGCAGCGGCTGGATCCCTTCCGGGACGAGCCGGTGGTCCGTGAGTTCGGAGCGCGCCTGGACGCCCAGGCGGCGTAGTCCTCCGCGGACGCGGTGCCCCGCCGAGCCCTGGCGCAGTCGCCGTTGATCAGCCGCTCGGATCGGTAGCGGCCCGGCCTGCACAACCGGCGCCGAAGCACTCCGGGGTCATTGGGCTGGGCCGCTTCAGAGGTGATCTCAACGGTCACCCGTTCGGCCTAGACCTGTTTGTGGCATTTGTCACCCGAAGGGAGTATCGCAGGGGAAAGGCAGTCGGGAGAGAACCTGATGGTACGTGGGCCGAGCAATGCTCCCCGGGAGGACTTCTTCGAGGCCGTAGCCGAGCTGCGACCCCAGGGGACTGCGGACGCCGTGATCGCGTGGTGTGCCGAGCACGGTATCGATGCCGTGCCCGCGGCGGCGGGTGCGCTCCTCACCGGTCGGCGTCAGCGGTTCGAGGACGCGTTCGGCGAGCGGCTGCCGGACCGTTCACACTCCTACACCCTGCCGGTTCCGCAAGAACTGCAGGAGGTCGTGGAGCGCCTGACCGTACTGCCGGTCCCTCACCTGCACCACCCTTGACGCCCCGTCCGCCGGGCGGGTGCGTCCTCGGTGTGCCCGCGAACTTCCCCTTGGAGGAGAGATGACCTTGCCGACCTTCGTGAAAGACGGGCAACAACCTGCGCCGGATACGGTGTTCGGCTACATCTCCGCTCAGTCACAAGGGCCGGAGCCCATGACCCAAGCGAGCGCGCTCGACTCGACCAGGCCGTTCCACGCCCGTACCGAGAGCACGCTCAGCGACGCGCAGCAGCAGGCGCGGGATGTTGGACTGACCGTGACCGCCCAAAGCCGACTGGGATTCACCGTCTGCGGCCCGCCCGCGGCCTACGAGCAGCTGACCGGCGGCCAGATCCAGTCCTACGAGGTGCTGCAACGGGTGCAGACGGGACGGGAGCGCTACGTCACCCACCTCGACATCACCGGCCCCCAGCAGCCCGAAGACCTCGGGGTCGGCGCAGCGCCAGGCACCGACGCCATCGAAGCCGTCGTGCTGGAGCAGCCCCGTACACCCCACCGCCTGTTTCCCCCGGCGCAGCCGCCGAACGTCGCCAAGCACCACCTGAGGGTTCCTGGCGATGTGGCCATGCTGCTCGGTGCCACCCGCGCACACCAGGACGGCGAGGTGGGTGCCGGCGTGCAGGTCGCCATGGTGGACACCGGGCAGTACGCGCACACCTATTTCGCGATGCACCGCTACCACGTCGACCCCGCCGTCGCCGTCGAGCCCGGGACCAACCCTGCGGAGGACCCCGTCGGCCACGGCACCGGCGAATCGGCGAACGTCTTCGCCGTGGCGCCCGGCTGCACGCTCAAGCCCTACCGCGCCAGCAACTGGCGCGGGCTGCTGACCAGCACCATGGCCGGGTTCCTGCGGGCGAAAGGCGACCGTCCGCAGGTGCTCACCAACTCCTGGGGCAGCGATTTCTTGGAGCTCCTGGCACAGCAGCCGCTTCCTGCAGCGTGGCGGGTGTGGGCACTGGAGATCCGCGACGCGGTCGAGCAGGGAATCGTGGTCGTCTTCTCGGCCGGCAACGGCCACTTCGGGGTCGAACCGCAGGTACCCGGGGTCATCTCCGCCGGCGGCGTCTTCGCCAACCCCGGGCTCGAACTGCGGGCGTCGGACTACGCCAGCGGCTACGCGAGCCCATGGTTCCCGGGCGTGACCGTTCCCACCGTCTCCGGCCTGGTGGGCATGCAGCCGCGCGCCCAGTACCTGATGCTCCCCATCCCACCGGGCTGCCAGCTCGACATCGACGAGAGCCAGTTCAGCGACGGGCAGCTTCCGGACCCCGGTGACGGCACACTGCCCGACGACGGATGGGCGCTGTTCTCCGGCACCTCGGCCGCCGCTCCCCAGATTGCCGGCGCGGCCGCAGTGCTCCTGGGCGCCAACCCGCGGCTCACCCCCGGCCAGGTCGCCCAGGCGCTGTCACAGACGGCGATCGACATCACCGCCGGGGCCAACCACCCGAGGTTCAGCCGGCAAGCCCGCCCCGGTCCCGACGAGGCCACGGGGCACGGCTTGATCGATGTCGGCGCTGCCCTCGACTACGTACGGACTCACTTCTCCTGAGCTGCCGACCCGTACGAGCCGCGGCTCGATGAACGCGGGGTCGGGGTGCTGCCGACGGCTCCGGCAGCACCCCGACGGGCCTACGACGATTCAGGGGGTTTCCGGGAGCGGGCCATCTTGGCAGCCACCCTCCGGGGCAGATGCCGCGCCGCCATGGCATACGCCTTGTACTGCCAACCGGTGATGCTGACGGGCCTGTTCCGGCGCAGGTCCTTCAGCGCCTGATCCACCACCGGGTCGGCGTCCAGCCATGCCCAGGACGGCACAGAGCTGACGTCCATGCCCGCCCGCTCCTGGAACTCGGTGCGGGTGAAGCCCGGGCAGAGCGCCAGAACCCGTACCCCGTACGGCGCGAGGTCCACGCGGAGGGATTCGCTGAAGGCCGTGATCCAGGCCTTCGCAGCCCCGTAGGTTCCGGTGGGCAGCAATCCGGCCACGGAGGAGACGTTCACGATGGCCCCACGCCTGCGAGCGGTCATACCGGGGATGGCGGCGTGGCTGAGACGGAGCGGCGCGCGGACCAAGAGATCAAGCATCCGCTCCTCGTCCTCGACCGGGCTGTGGGGAAAGGGCGCGGGCAGCCCGAAGCCCGCGTTGTTCACCAGAATGTCGATCGGGCTCTCTGACATGGCCAGGCGTTCCTCGACGCGGCGGCATTCCGGTGGATCGATGAGGTCGGCCGCCAGCACCTCGACGGTGCTGCCCCATCGCGTCCGTACGTCGGAAGCCTTGCGGTCCAGGCGCTCCTTGTCCCGTGCGACCAGTACGAGATCGCAGCCGGAGGTCGCGAATCGGTCGGCGAATGCCGCCCCGATGCCTGAGGTCGCACCGGTGATCAGAACAGTCGTCATGAACCCTCCTCACACTCGCGCACTGCCTTGCCCTCCTCCTGTCGCTGTGCTCGAACCTACCGGCGGCTGGGACAACCCGATCGCGGGCAGGCGCAATTCCGGTCGCGGCTGGGGGACTTGACGGCGGCGGTGGGGCGAGGGGGTTTCTGGCGGCGTGATGGAGCGGGGTTCGGGCTTGGGCACGTACGGCAACGGGGGGCGAACCTCGGCTGAAGGTCCGGTGGCGCGTGGGGAGACGCGGGCCCGCTCGGTGTCCGGTCGTGGGCAGGGTCATGGCACAGCGCTGGAGCGACCCGGTACCGTGACCGACGCTGTCGTAAGTCCCGCAAAGGTATAGGAGTCCCCCCGTGACGCACAGCGGACAGGGAAACGAGCCGCAGCTCCCTGCGGTCCCGCCCGCGCACGAGGGCGTGGTGCTGCCCGCACATGGTGACCAGTGGACTCCCGAGCAGCAGGCCGCCCCCGCGGCGGGCCAGCCGTGGGGACAGCCCTGGGGGCCGGAGCCCGGGCAGCAGCAGGCCCCGGCGCCGCCACTCTCCGAGTCACCGGCGCAGCCGCTGACGCAGACGCATCATGAGGCGCCTGTGGTGGAGGCGAGAGTGCTCGAGGCGGCCGCTCCGGAGGGGGCGGCTACGGGGACGCCGTGGCACCCGGAGGGGGCGGCGGCTACGGGGACGCCATGGGACCCGGAGGGGGCGGCGGCTACGGGGACGCCATGGGACCACCCTGAGGCGCCCGCCGCGCAGGCGCCGTGGCATCCCGAAGGTACGACGGCGCACGCCCAGCCGCAGCCGTATCCGGAGGTGCCGGCCGGGCAGCCGCAGCCGCAGGCCGCCGCCTCGTTCGACGATGCCCAGGCAACACAGCTCATACCTCCGATATCCGGCGACGGCGGCAGCCCGGTGCCGCCGGAGGCGATGGACCAGGCGACGCAGTTCCTCGGCCGCCGCCCGCTGCCGCCCGAGAACGGCGGACCGGACGCCGAGGCGACGCAGTACATCGCACCGGTCGCCGCCGAGGCCCCCGCGCCCCCGTCCCGTGCTCCCTTCGCGATCCGCCCGGGGATGCCCGGCGACCGGCAGCCCCCTTCCGAGTTCGACGGGCTATTCCGGTCGGAGGGGGCATCTCCCGGCGCTTCCGGCGCCGCTGACGCCACCCAGCAGATCCCACGCTTCGAGCAGCAGCCCGAACACGGCGTGCCCTATGGCGAGCACGAGTCGGACGGCTCCGGCTGGGAAGCCGGCCGTCGGCGCGGCCTTTCACCCGTGGCTCTCGTCGGCATCGTCGTCGCCGGGTGCGCCATCGCCGGTCTCGCGGCCGGTGCCGCGCTCAGCAGTGGCGGGGACGAGGACACGGCCGCCGACAAGCGCTCGGAGACCGCGGCGATCAAGAGCGAGGACGGTGAGAAGGCCGACCCGGCCGCCGACCCCGCCGAGGAGCAGGCCAAGTCCCTCGACGCGCTGCTCGCGGACAGCAACGACAGCCGGGCGACGGTGATCAAGTCGGTCGAGAACATCAAGTCCTGCCGGAACCTCGGCCAGGCCGCCCAGGACCTCCGCGGCGCCGCGAACCAGCGCAATGCGCTCGTGACCCGGCTCCAGAAGATCTCCGTGGACAAGCTTCCCGACCACCAGGCGCTCACGGCGTCCCTGACGAGGGCCTGGAAGGCCTCCGCCGCGGCGGACAACCACTACGCAGCCTGGGCGGACCAGGTCGCGGCAGGCGGCAGGAAGAGCGGCTGCCACAAAGGCCAGGCCCGGTCCACCGGCCAGACGGCCGCAGGCAACAGGGCGAGCGGCGAGGCCACGAAGGCCAAGCAACAATCTGCCGGACTCTGGAACACAATCGCCGGCAAGTACGGCCTCGAGCAGCGGCAGTACACCCAGCTCTGACCCGCCCGGCCCCGCCACCCCACACGCCCCGCGCTCGAAGGCGGGTCGTGCCGTCGCTCAGCCTTCCTGGGGGCGTCCCTCGAGCGTCCGCGAGACGTCCACGAAGCCGTCCCGTGCCGAGACGAGCTGGCCGTCCCGTACCTCCTGGTACGTCACCATCGCGTTGGTGATGCGTGGAAAGCCCCGTACCGCCAGCATGTCCTCGTAGCGCCAGCTCAGTTTCGGTGTCAGGCCGCCGGTGTCGACGCCCTGCTCGCCGATCCCGCCGTCGAGGGCCCGCCGTACGGACGCCGCCGTGACCGCTCCCCCGTCGAGCGACTCGACGGCCGCGCGCAGCACCGAGTACGCGATCCAGGTGGTCTGGACGCCCGGGTCGGCCGGGTCGATGCGGTTGTCGCCGAAGGCGTGCTTGAGGAGGACCTCGCGCAGCGGCTCCCAGCGCGGATCGCTCGCCGGCGGATACCAGCCCGTCACCAGAGCTCCTTCGAGGGGGCTGGCCTTGCCGCCCGTCTGGGTCACCAGCGACTGCTGCACGCTGCCGAGGACCGAGGCGATCTGCACCTGCGGCTTGTCCTCCTGGACGTGGCGGAAGGAGTCGAAGAAGGCTTCGGTGCGGTCCCCGAGCGCCGCGGTGACGCAAGGACCATCGGCCTTCGTGCCCTCGGGGACGGAGGCGGAGAAGTCCGGGTCGGCGCCCGCGCCCGCCAGGGCCGCTTCTGCGTGGGCCGTGTACTGGTTCGCGTCCTCCGGGGCCCGTACGTCCCAGGCCGCGCGCCTCTGGGACTGGACCAGGCCCGCGTTGAGGAGCGAGGGCATCTGGTCCCCGGCGATGGTGTCGGGCCGGACGAGGGAGACCTTCTGGCATTTGCGGGCGAGCTGCCGTCCATTGCCCGCGAGCAGCGAGGCCACCCCGCCGTTGACGGGGTACGACATGGGGCTCGTGAACTCCTCGTCGGTGACGCCGTAGCCACCGATGTAGGGGATGCCCGCCGCCTCGAGCTGGGACATGAACGACCGCCCGTGCTGGCTGTACGAGCCGACGACCGCGACGACGTCCTCGGCGATGGCCCGCCGTGCACAGCGCCCCGCGCCCACTGTGCTGTTCCGCTCATTGCAGGTGAGGACCTTGAGCTCGCGGCCGCCCAAGCCGCCGCGGTCGTTGGTCCAGCGCGCGTAGGCCTCGGCCATGGCGGGCATGCCAGGTCTGTTGGTCGCTTTGGTGCCCTCGGGAGCCCAGGTCATCACCGCGATGGGGTCATCGGATCCCGCGGCCACGCCAGAGAGCGCACCACAGCCGCTGAGCAGTGAAGCAAAGATCGCCGTGGTCGCTGCGGCTATGAACAGGCGAGGGGAGAAGGGGCGTCGCCGTCCGGTCATGCTGCGCAACTCTTCCGGCCGCGCCATAACACGGGAGTGATGCGAAGGTAACGGGAGGTGTCGTGAAGGTGAACAACAGGGGGTGCGCGTGTCACCGTTTGTGAAGAACGTACGATCGGTGACCGTGCAAGGTTCGGACAGGTCTTCCCGTCGAGGCCGCCACTCGACCACCATGGGCGGCATGCCACTCAACGACATGCCGTGGTGGCGCTGGCGCAGCAATGTGCGCTCCGCGCTGCACATGCTCTCCGACCCCGTCTTCCAGCAGGAGTGCTGGCTGGCCGGCCGCGAAGGCTACGGGGACGTCACCGACGCCGTGTACCGGCTGGTCGAGGACACCTGGCTCGACAACTGGTCCGCCGAGAAGTACGTCGGGACGATCTTCCGTGACTCACAGGAGGCGGCCCTCGTCGACGTCGCCGTGCTGCGGGTGCTGCGGATCATGCACCAGGTCGGCGCGGACGCCCAGGTCTCCGCGTATCTGGAGCACCACGGGTGGCCCGAGGCCGTACGGGCCGCGCGGGAGGCGCACGTCCTGCTGGCGACCAACGACGGTGACGACGTGGACACACCGCCGCGCTCCCTCGAGGTGCTCGCGATCATGAAGCGCGCCGTCTGAGGCCCGGCCCGGGTATGCGACGCTAAGGGCCATGAACGAGTCGCAGTCCGCCGCTCCCTCGAAGGCGCCCGAGGAGTACCTCCTCACCCTCTCCTGCCCCGACAGGCAGGGCATCGTGCACGCCGTGTCCAGCTATCTGTTCATGACGGGCTGCAACATCGAGGACAGCCAGCAGTTCGGGGACCGCGACACCGGGCTGTTCTTCATGCGGGTGCACTTCTCGGCCGACGATCCGGTGACGCTGGAGAAGCTGCGGGCCAGCTTCGCTGCCATCGGCGACCGGTTCCGGATGGACTGGCAGATCCACCGGGCCGCGGAGAAGATGCGGATCGTTCTGATGGTCAGCAAGTTCGGGCACTGCCTGAACGATCTGCTGTTCCGTACCCGGATCGGTGCGCTGCCGGTGGAGATCGCCGCCGTGGTCTCGAACCACACCGACTTCGAGGAGCTCGTCTCCTCGTACGGCATTCCCTTCCACCACATTCCGGTGACGAAGGACACCAAGGCCGAGGCGGAGGCGGAGCTGCTGAAGCTCGTCGAGGAGGAGGGCGTCGAGCTGGTCGTGCTCGCCCGCTACATGCAGGTGCTCTCCGACGATCTGTGCAAGGCGCTGGCCGGCCGGATCATCAACATCCACCACTCCTTCCTCCCGAGTTTCAAAGGTGCCAAGCCCTATCACCAGGCCCACGCCCGCGGCGTGAAGCTCATCGGTGCCACGGCGCATTACGTGACCGCGGATCTCGACGAGGGCCCGATCATCGAGCAAGAGGTCGAGCGGGTCGGCCACGAGGTCACGCCGGAGCAGCTGGTGGCGGTCGGCCGCGATGTGGAGTGCCAGGCCCTCGCCCGCGCGGTGAAGTGGCACAGCGAACACCGGGTCCTGCTCAACGGCACCCGCACGGTGGTCTTCGCCTAAGCCCTGTCCGGGCGGCCTAGTGGGCCTTTCCCGCCTTTGCGGCACCGTCTCGGCTCGGGGTGCGTCGCGGTACCGAAGCACTTTCTGACCCGAACCATCGCCCCAGCCACTGCTTCCGGGATCGCCACGCAGGTTGCCCGACAGCGGCGAGCGTGCGGCGGGGGCCCGGCCGGACCACCGCATCGGCCGGGCCCCCGCCCCGTATCCGCTGCTCAGCGGATACGGGTGACCGCCGGGACCAGATCCCCTTCACGGGCGATGCCCACGGCCCAGACCGTGGAGCTGTCCGGCACCGCCTTCGCGCCCCTGACGACGATGCCGGGCGCCGCGGTGTTCTCCCATCGCTGCCCCTTGCCGTCCCAGCGCAGCGCGACGGAGACCGCGCCCTTGCCGCCGATGGCGGTCAGCCCGCCGTCCGCGGTCCGGGCGACCGTGCGCAGCCGGCCGTCGGCCACATCGGGCGTCTCGGCGACCTTCCAGCTCTTGCCGTCCCAGTGGATCGCGAACGGCCGGTCAGCTGCCCCGCTCTCGCTGCTGCCGCCGACGGCCCAGATGTCGTCGCGGGCGAGCGCGGTCACGCCGGTCAGCCAGGTCGCGCTGCCCTGGACGCCCGGCGAGTCGACCTGCTTCCAGGAGGAGCCGTCCCAGTGGAGGACGAGGGAGGTCTGGGGCGCGTCTTCGCCGGTGCCGTACGCCGTGCCCGCGGCCCAGACGTCGTCCGGCGCCACGGCGACGATGCTGCTGAGCTCGCCCTTGCCGACGTCCGGCAGCGTCTGGCGCTGCCACTGCGTGCCGTCCCAGGTCTGGATCGCGGGGACGCCGTTCTTGATGCCGTTCGGAACCGCCCGGCCCGCCACCCAGGCCTTGCCGCCCGCGGCGGTGGCCAGGGCGTCGGGGACGAGCCGTCCGCCCGGGTCCCGGGCCGGCTGGTGGCTGGTCCACTTCGTGCCGTCCCAGTGCGCCGTACCGCTTCCGGCCGCCCAGATGTCGTCGGCCGCGCGGACGGAGAGGGTCTGCGGGAAGCTTCCGTCGGGGAGCTTCGACTCCTGCTTCCAGGAGGTGCCGTCCCAGCGCAGGGCGAGCGCTTCGAGCTCGTCCAGGCTCTTGAGCCGGTAGCCCACGGCCCACGCCTGCTTCTCGCTCAGGGCGTCGACCGCGGTGATGTCCCCCTTCTCGACGGGGACCGGGGTCTGCTGCCAGTTCCCGGCGCGCTGCGCGGAGCGCGTGGCTGCGACCGGCTCCGCCGACGAGCCGGGGGTGTCCACGACCCCGCTCGCGATCAGAGCCGTGCAGACGACGGCCCCCGACAAGGTGGCCAGGCCGGCCACCCACCACTTCTTCCCCGCTGTGCGCGGTGTGCTCACTGCCATGTCGGTTTCCTCGTGTGTCGGCAAGGCTGCTAGGCCGTGGTCGAGATGACGAAGTCGAACGTCCCGGCGTAACGGCCGGTCCCCAGCGACTCGAGGGTGATCGTGCAGGCGCGGTTGAGGAGCCGGTCGCGCGCGTTGAGGGCGGCGAAGTCGCGGCCGTACGCCTTGGTGTCGTCCGGGAAGTACAGCTGGGTGACGAGAATCGGCCCGCCGGGTGCCTGCACCTGCGTGTGGATGTGCGGGGCGCGCTTTCCCCAACGTCCCCAGTAGTCACGGGGGATGATCGTCTCCAGCTCGTATGTGCCGCGCGCGGTCGTGCGCTGGTGGCCGCGCAGGGAGAACCCCGCGGTGTCGTAGTCGCCGTTCTGGTCGCACTGCCAGAATTCGATGAGGCAGTCCGGCAGCGGCTTGCAGGCGGTGTCGTACACGACCCCGCGGAGCCGCAGATACACGCCGGTGATCGCCGGGGTGATGAAATTCGTGCGCTCGGGCGACTCGGGCTTGAACAGGGGGCCTTCCGTGGCCGCCGGTGTTTCGTGTCCGGAGCAGGCGGGGGTCACGGCCAGGGGTGCGCTCCGCGGACGCGTCGCGGCCGGCGACGACTCCGAGGCGACCGACTCGTTCACGGAGGCGACACCGGTGGCCGCGAGCGCCACCGAGGTCACGCCCAGGGATCCGGCCCGTATGAAGGACCGACGGGATTTCGGGTCCGGTTCCGCCTCCCCGGGGGGCGTGTTGGGGACGGCAACCTCGGCGTCCGAACGGTTCTTGCTGTGTGGCACGGCAACTCCTCGTGGGGGACCTGTGGGGGGAATCCATGTCTCGGATCAGACCCTTCCGGTTGCTCTCCCGGAGCACATCGACCGGATGATCGAGGACGGTGCTCGAGGACGGCACCGCGTGACGAAATTCCCGCCGGGCGGTCAGGGTTCGCTCGCGCCGCCGTTGGGTCGGGGGCGCGGCGAGGCGCCGCCGTGGACGCGGTCCCCGCCGGGAGGCGAGAGTTCAGCCGACGCCGCGATCGCGTCGGCCGACTGCCCACAGGGCGATCTGCGTGCGGGAGCGCACGCCCAGCTTGTCCCGGATGCTGTTGAGGTGCGTTGCGATGGTGCCGGTGGAGCGCCGCAGCCGTTCCGCTATCTGACGGTTCGTCAATCCTTTGGAGACGAGCAGCGCGATCTGGTGTTCCCGCGCCGTCAGGGGCGAGTCGCCGCCCGGCTGTGCGAGGCCGGGCGCGGTGTCCGGGGCGCGCAGCGCGTAGGCCACGAGGCGCTCTCCCCGCAGCGACGTCTCCTCGGTCGCCGCCCGGTTCTGCCCCTCCCGGTCGATACGTGCCCGGGCCCGGTTGACAGCGCCCGCCACCCGCCGCTCCCACTCCGCCTCAGGGCGCATGCCGAGCTGCTCGCGGGCCGCTGCGGCCGAGGCGGCCAGCCGCACCGCCCGCCGCGATTCGCTCCGCCCGGCGGCCACGATGGCGAGACCCTCGACGGGGTAGAGGGCGTGGAAGCTGTCCGCGGGCGCCCTGTGCAGCACCTCGACGAACGCCTCCTCCGCGGTGTCCAGGTCCCCGAGGGCCAGCTGGAGCGCGCCGGTGGTGTGCAGGGCCGCGGCCTGATGGTTCGGCGGAGCCAGCTCGCGCAGGACGGGAAGACACTCCGCCATGAGCCGTCGGGCCTCGGCGAGGGCGTCGGTGTGCAGCAGCGCCCAGGCCAGACGGTGCTGGTGCACGGCCGTCGTCAGCGGGTTGCCGAGGGGGCGGACAAGATCGAGGCACTCGCGGTACACGGCTTCCGCGGCAACGAAGTCCCTCCGGGACAGTCGGGCGACGGCCAGGGCGTCCAACGCGTCGGCCAGCCCGGCGGGACGGTGGCCGTCGGCCCGCTCGACGGCCACCGCCTCCTCGGCGAGGAGCATCCCGTCCTCGTGGTCCCCTTGCATGCACGCGGTCCGCGCCGCCAATGCCAGCGCACCGCTGAGGCACTCCCGGTCCCGTACGGCTGCGGCTCCGGCCGCCAGGGCCCCCGCCAGGACAGTCCGGGCCTCCGTCACCTGCTCCTGGTGGCGGCGGAGCCGGGCCAGCCCCACGGCGAGCCTCAGATGCCGGTCGCCGCCCTCATCGGCGGTCCATTGGACGGCGGATGCGAGGTTCGCCTCCTCGATCTCCAGCCGCTCCGCCAGCTCGTCGCCCGCCGGCGCCAACGGGGTGCCGGGCCCGACCAGCGCGGCCAGCCAGGCGACCGCGCGGTCCCGTGCCGCGTCCAGCTCGCCGGCGGACCGGAGGAGGCCGAGCGCGTATGCCCGGATGGGGCTCAACTGGCGGAAACGCGCGGTGTCCGGGGAGCCGGGAGCCCGTACGACCAGGGACTTCTCCTCCAGCGCGCACAGCAGACGCAGTACGTCGTCCGGCTCCACGCCTTCCGCGTCTTCCTCGTCGTCCGCGGCGCAGACCGCCCGGGCTCCCTCGGGACTGAAGCCGCCGGCCAGTATCGACAGCCGACGGAAGACGGCCTGCTCGTCCGGGTCCAGCAGCGTATGACTCCACTCCACCGCCGCCCCCAGCTCGCGGTGGCGCACGGGCCCGGTGCGGAAGCCGTCCGCCAGCAGCGTCAGCTGGTCGTCCAGGCCGGCGAGGATGTGGGGCAGAGGCAGAGAACCGGCCCGGCGCGCCGCCAGCTCTATCGCCAGCGGCAGCCCGTCGAGCCGGCGGCAGATCTCCGCGACCGTCCGCGCGTTGCTCGGTGTCAGGGCGAAGTCGGGTTCGCAGGCCCGTGCCCGGTCCACGAACAGCCCGACGGCGTCCGAGTGCCGGAGCGAGGCGAGATCCCCGCCCGAGCCGGGCGGTGGCAGCGTGAGCTCGCCCACCCGGAAGACCACTTCACCCGGTACGCGCAGCGGCTCCCGGCTCGTGGCCACGATGCGCAGACCGGGGCAGCGCTGCAGCAGCTCGGCGGACAGCCGTGCGCACGGCTCGATCAGATGCTCGCAGTTGTCCAGGACCAACAGCACCCCGGAGTTGCTCAGCGTCCGCACCAGCGATTCGAGGATCGGGTGGCCGCCTCGTTCCGCGACGCCCAGCGCGACCGCCGTGAACGGGACCAGCCGACCGCCGTCCTGCAGCGAGTCCAGCTCCACCAGGCGGGCGGGCGCGCCCCGGCCGCCGACCCTGCCGCCCACCAGCTCCCGTGCCAGTCGCGTCTTGCCGACACCGCCCGGCCCGACCAGGGTCAGTAGACGGGAGGAGCGCAGCAGGGACCGTAACCTGGTCAACTCGCGCTTGCGGCCGACGAACCCGTCGAGCGCCGTCGGTAACTCTCCGCGCGGCGGCGGTCCAGCCTGCGGCTCGGCCTGGTCTCCCGCCCCTGCTTCTGCCTGCGGCCCGCCGGGTGGCCGGGCGTCGTCCGCAGGTGCCGCCACCGTCCTCCGCGACGCCGCGCGGCGACGGAAGGCGCGCTGCCGGCATGCGGGCGAACAGTACTTCGCAGGACGACCCGGCTTCGTGCGTCCCGCCTCGGTCCGGGCTCCGCACATCTCGCAGGTTCGCATCATGCCCCGGTGCCCGACGGCTACAGGCGCGAGAGGGAGGCCGTGGCCGAGAGCACGTCGCGGATGGCCTCGCGATCGCCCTCCTGCCCCGCGGCCGCTTCCTCGGGCGTCACATGACCCGACGCCAGCCGGCAGAACTCGGACCCGTCCAGCGCCACATGGGCCACCGCCTGGTCCGGCGAGCCCACCGCCGCTGGTGAGTCCAGCGCGATGTACCAGTGCCCGCCGCCGCTGCCCTCCACCTCGAGGTGGAGCGAACGCCCCGGCGCCCCCGCGGCCACCAGAGTGCGCGGCGGACCCGCAAGGCCCGTTCGCCGCCGCCCCGCCAGTGCATCGGGCAGCAACCGGACCGCCAGGTCGATCATGCGGTTGAGATGCCCGCCGGCCGGCGGCTCGTACGGATAGTCCACCGCCTCCGCGATGTCCCCGGCGTGTACCCAGCACTCGAAGGCACGGTCCAGGAACGCGTCGCGCAGCGGAAGCCGGAAGGCGCCGTATCGCACGCCCAGTTCCCCGACGCCGCGCCCCGCGAAGGCGGCCGTACGGATCAGGGTGTGCGCCTGGTCGCGCCACACCTCCCGGATCGAACCGGGCGGCTCGGGCAGTTCCGAGCTCCAGTACGCCTCGGTCCGCGTCTCCGGCGTCGCCGCCGGCGGTTCGTCCGAGCCGGCCGGCGTGAGCGCTCCGAGCGGGTCGGGGAGGCCGAGGGCGGTGGTGACGATGCCGTCCACGACCATCAGGTGCCCCAGCACTCCGGCGACGGTCGCCTCCCGCTCCATCTCGTGGTCGCCCTCGAACCAGCGCAGCCGGACCGGCGCACGCCACTCCGACTCGCCCATGTCACGCAGCAGTGCGTCCAGCCGGGCCGTCTCCGCGTCGTACGGCTCCGCCCACTCGGGCACCGGGATACGCGCGGGCCTGCGCCCCAGGCAGCCGGCCAGCACGCGAGAGCGGAGCAGCGGATCCAGGTCCAGGGTTTCCTCCCGCTGCAGCAGACCGACCGCGTCCCGCAGTCGTACGGCCTCCTCTGCGCACGGTGCGCAGTCCGTGAGATGCGCTTCGACGGCAGCGGTCTCTTCGGCCGAGCAGGCCGACAACGCCCACGCACCCAGCAGCGACTTCAGCACTCTGTGGCTATATGTGGGGATTTGATACTCAATGCCTGCTTTGTCTGGAATGGCAGGCGGGGAGGGAAGCGGAACCGGAGACTTTCGCGGAAGCGGGGTTGGAGCGGGCAGCGGCCCGCGGTCCTCGGCCGCCGATCGGGGAGGTGGTATGCGGGGGCGTCCGGAGCCGTCGGGTCCGTCGGAGGCGCGCCCGCTTCCGTTCCCGCCCCCGTTCCCCGGCCCCTTGCCGGAATCACTCCCCGCTCCGCCGCCGGGCCCGCTCCAGGCCCCGTCCTCCGGATCGGGCCGGTCGGTCCCGAACGAGCCGCTCACAACGCCCTCCCGTATCCGGGTGGGGACGCCGAGCGAGTGTCGCTGTGCGCGGTGGACAGCAACTGAAGTCCCAATCGCAGCCTGCGTCGCGCCTCGTCCTCCGTCACTCCCAGGTCGGCGGCGGTCTGGCGGTAGTCGCGGCGCTCGAAGTACGCGAGCTCGAGCGCGGCACGCAGCGGTGCGGGCATGGAGGTCCTGATGTAATCGGCTCGGGCCGCGGTGGAGGCCTCGCGGACCTTCTCCTCGACCTCGTCGGGCGTGACCCTCCCACCCTCCCCTATCAGCTCCGACTCCGCCTCCCGAAGACGGTGGACGGCCTGGCGGTGAGTGAGCGTGGCGACCCAGGAGCGGAACGAACCCAGCTTGGGGTCGTACGCGTCGGGGTTCTCCCAGATGTAGCCGAACACCTCGCGGGTCACGCGGTCGGCCTTGTCTTCGTCGCCGAGCACCCGGTGGGCGAGACTGTGGACAAGTGACGCAAACCGGTCGTACAGCTCACCAAGCGCAGCTGCCTCACCGCGCGCCAGTCGTTGCTGCATCTTCCGGTCCCAACGGGGTGGTGCGTCATTCGCCATCCAGGCCCCCAACCCTGTTCTGCCTGCCTCGGGGTACCAACCGTCACATCGAATGTAATGGTCGACACGGAGAACGCACGCCCCTTTGCGGCAATGTGTACCGCTCGGACCGCTCCGGGTGATATGGATCCGGTCACTTTGACTGTATTCCCCAAGACGTGGATCCGCCGGATGCGTAGGGTCTTGGGCAGCGGCGCACCGAGACGCGTGTTTCAGGGGGTAACAGCCGGGCAGCCGAGGCAGGAAGGACTGCTTCCGCTTAGGGATCGCACAGCGGGCGCAGCGGACGGAGCGAAGGGACGTCGGGCGCGTGACCTTGAAAGTGGTGGAGTGCGAGCAAGGGGAGTGGGCCATCGTTCAGGTTTCGGGCGAAATGGACCTGGTGACTTCTCCCTCAGTACGGCAGCACGTGCACGACGCGGTGGCCGAGGGGCGCCGCAGCCTGGTGCTGGACCTCTCCGGCGTCCGGTTCTGCGACTCCAGCGGCGTCGGCGTTCTCATCGCCGCCCGTCGGCTGATGCGCTCCTGCCAGGGCCGATTGCGGCTCATCCTCCCGGCCCGCGGCGCGGAGGACGGCTCCCATGTGAACCGCGTTCTCGCCGCGCTCGGCGTCCGCCGTCTCTTCGAGGTCTACCCGGACGTCGCCTCGGCCGTGGACGAGACCACGAGCCCGCTCTCGGCGTAGCCGCAGTCGCTCGCCGCTTGGCCGGTCGATCCCGTCGTCGCCGACTGTGTATCCGGTCGACGTCCTCAGCCGACATGGCGTTTGGCGGCGGCCACGAATTCGCGTATCAAGGCCCGCGTGGCCGTCCGCTGGGCTTTGAGGTCCGCACGGTCCTTCGCTTTGTGCAGCTTGGTCACCCGCTTGAGAGCCGCCTCCGCCCGCTCGACGAGCTCGGGGTCGTCAGTGAGCATCTCCACTCGGAACAGGGCTTCCTGGGCCTGCGAACCCAGCTCGTACGATCTCGCCAGCACCTGGGTCTCGTCCTCGCCGATGCTCTTCTCGGGCTCGTGCTCGTAGCACCACCGATCGATCAGGCTGCGCCGGTAGTTCAGCAGCGCGCCCGCGTACATGCTGTAGGCGTCCAGCCGCTCCTGCCGTAATCGTTCGTTCCGCGTGAACTGTTCGTTCCGTCGGCTTGCCCGCTGCTGGAACGAATGCGTCAACCCCGAGCCAAAAAGGGTGCCGAGCACCGCTATCACGCTTGCCGCGACTGCCTCCACAGATCCAGTGGATCATGCGATCAAGCACTCGCACCACGCCGCCTTTCGCCAATTCGCACGCCGGTCGGCGGAATGATCCCCGGGCCTTCGGCGGAGCAACGCATGCGACGGACCTAGGGTGTACGCATGTCCGTCCCCGAGCTGATCCGCATCGTCTCTCGCTCGTCGCCCATGGCCCTCGCCCAGGTGGAGCGTGTCCGTTCCGAGCTGTCCGCCCTCCACCCGGGTATCCGTACCGAGGTCGTGCCCGTCACCACCGTCGGCGACCGGTGGATGGGCGACCTCGCGAAGCTGGGCGGAAAAGGGGCATTCACCAAGGAGGTCGACGCCACGCTGCTCGCCGGCGAGGCCGACCTCGCGGTGCACTGCGTCAAGGACGTGCCCGCGGACCGCCCGCTGCCGGCGGGTACGACCTTCGCGGCGTTCCTCAAACGCGACGACATCCGCGACGCGTTGGTGCACCCGGACGGACTCACGCTGGACGAGCTGCCCGCAGGCACCCGGATCGGCACCTCCTCGGTTCGCAGGGTCGCGCAGCTCGCCAGCTCCCACCCGCACCTGGAGTACGTACCGATGCGCGGCAACGCCAACCGCCGCCTGGAGAAACTGGCCGCGGGAGAGGCCGACGCGCTGCTCCTCGCCGTCTCCGGGCTGGAGCGCATCGGCCGTACGGACGTCATCAGCGAGATTCTGTCGGTGGACGCGATGTGTCCGCCCATCGGCGCCGGAATCCTCGCCCTGCAGTGCCGCGAGGACGACACCGAGACGATCGACGCGGTCAGCGGGCTCGGTGACCCCGACGCCTTCAGGGAGGCGACGGCAGAGCGGATGTTCCTACACGTCCTCCAGGGCCACTGCAACTCGCCGATCGCCGGATACGCGAGGGCGGAGCGGGGCGGCGGACTGTCGCTCCGGGCCCGGGTCTTCACCCCGGACGGCAAGACGGTGCTCGACGCGCACGAGTGGGCGGGCCCGCTCGACCCTGCGACTCTCGGCACGTCGGTCGCAGTGGCGTTGCTGCGCCAGGGCGCCCGCGACTTGATCGACGGCATCGCCCATTGAGTCACGCCCCGGTTGATGCAGGTGCGTGTCACGCGACCGCGAACTCGCACCACACCACCTTTCCGCGCACCGGCCGCGCGTAGTGCCCCCAGTCCTTCCCGAGCGCGGTCACGATCGTCAGCCCGCGTCCGCCGTCGCCCTCCGGGTCGGGGACCGGGACGCGACCGCTGGGCCAGCGCGGAGACGTACGGCTCGGGTCGCCGACCTCCACGCGCAGGCGGTTGTCGCTCAGCCACAACGCGAGCGCGATCACTCCTCGGGTGCAGCCACAGGCGCAGGTGGCGTGCCGTACGGCGTTGGTGACCAGCTCCGCGGCCACCAACTCGGCGTCGGCGGCCAGTTCGCCGTCGCCGAGCCCCCACGTGCCAAGCACGTCCCGGACGTGACGGCGGGCCTGACGTGTCGCGAGCGCGGCGTGGGGGAGCGGCAATCGGCTGATGTGCAGGCCGCGTTGAGTTGCGTGATTCACGGCACCAGTGTCAGAGGCGGTGGCTACTCTCGGCTATGAGTTGGTCGCTGACAGCGTTGGCTGTCGAACGAGGGGGTAGCCATGCCGAATCCGAATGAACTCGACCCGAGCGGATCTCCACTCGCCTTCTTCGGCTCGGAGGTACGCCTCCACCGCGAGAGCGCGGAGATGTCCCAGAACGAGCTAGGCAAGGCCTTCTACTGCTCAGGAGCGCTGGTCGGCTACATCGAGACGGCGAAGCGCTTCCCGACGCACGAGTTCGCGGAGTCCTGCGACAAGATCTTCAAGACGGACGGCTCGTTCGAGCGGCTCTGGCAGCTGGTTGCGCGCCTGCCACTGCCGTCGTGGTTCCGCGAGTACCCAGAGTTCGAGGCGGCGGCGACGGCGATCCGCACGTATCAGGCGCAGACGCTCTACGGCCTGCTGCAGACCGAGGACTTCGCCCGCGCGCTACTGCGTACGGGCCGCCACCAGGACTTGGAGGCCATGGTCGCGGCGCGGATGAAGCGCCAGCGTATCCTCGAGCGGCCGGACGCCCCCGAGATCTGGGTGGTCCTCGACGAGGCGGTGCTGCGCCGCCGCTTCACCCACGCCGATGTGATGCGGGCCCAACTGCAGCGGCTGTTGGACTACCGCTACGACCCGAAGATGGTCATCCAGATCCTGCCCTTCAGCGCAGGGAGCCCGACCTGGCTGGATGGGTCGTTCAACCTCCTCACCATGGATGAGGGCGCGGACTTCGTCTACAGCGAAGGTGTCGGAACCGCTCACGTTATGGCTCATCCGGACGAGTTCAAGCAGGCTGCGTTTCGATATGATCTTTTGCGGGCCGCCGCGCTCTCGCCAGAGGATTCGGCGGACCTGATTGCCTCACTCCTGGAGGAGCTATGAGCAGCAACTGGCGCAAGTCGAGCTACAGCAGTGCTCAGGGCGGCGACTGCATCGAGTGCGCCCCACTCGCGGGCGCGATGTGGAGCAAGTCGAACTACAGCGACAGCCAGGGTGGCGAATGCGTCGAGTTCGCGGCGCTCAAGGAGGCCGAGGCCGCCGTCGCAGTCCGCGACTCGAAGGACCCCGACGGGCCCCGGCTGCACTTCTCGGCTGACGCGTGGAACGCGTTCCTGAGCTTCGCGGCTGCCTCGGACGTACGTACTATCTGAGCCGGTCACCCGAGAGGAAACGTGAGGCGCGACCCGTGGACAGAGCCGAGTACGAGCGCAAGATCAGCCGCCGTTTCGCCACCTTCGACCAGGACGGCAACGGCTTCATCTCCCGCGAGGACTTCCACGCGGCCGCCGCTGCTCTGCTCAAGGAGTTCGACAAGCCCGCCAGGTCCATTCAGGGACAGGCTCTGCACGAGGGCGCCGAGGCGTTCTGGCAGGGGATGGCCGGGATAGCAGACCGGGACGGTGACCAGCGGATCACCCGCGACGAGTTCGTCAACGGTGCCGTGAAGCGGCTGCGGGACAACCCGGGGCGGTTCGCCGAGATCGCGCGCCCCTTTTTCCACGCGGCGATCGCCGTCGCGCACAGCGACGCCGGCAGCGAGCTGACCCCCGAGGAGGCGGCGAGGGTGGCCAGGATCCTGGGCGTCCCGGAGGACATCTCCGGCAAGGTGGCGGCCGTGCTGGACGCCGACGGGGACGGCCGGATCACCGAGGACCAGGTCGTGAGCGCCTTCGCGGCGTACTACACGACCGATGAGCCCGACGTCTGACCTGCCCCACCGGACGGCGGGAAGGGGGTGTGGCGGGATGCCCCCGCAGGGCGGCGTGCTTCACGGCGGGAAGCCGAAGAAACCAGCCGCACGCAAGCCGCCACGAGGTGGGGGCACCTCCCAGCGGTAGCTGGGGGCGTATCCCCGCGCACCCGACCCACCTGCGTCGGGTGGCAGACCCACCCCTGGTGGGGCGTTCACGCCCCGCCAAACTGCTCCCGGAGTTTGTACTTGAGGACCTTCCGCAGCGTCTCGTTGCGCGGCAGCGTCTCGACCAGTTCCAGCCGCTCCGGGAGCTTGTGGACTGACAGCCCCGTCGCCCGCAGATGCTCGGTGACCGCGTCCAGCGTCAGTGGCTCGGCGCCCTCCGACTGCTCGATGACCGCGCAGACGATTTCGCCGCGCTCGGCGTCCGGCAGGCCGATGACGGCGACGTCGCCGACGTCCGGGTGCTCGTAGAGCAGTTCCTCGATCTCCTTCGCCGAGATGTTCTCGCCCTTGCGGATGATGACGTCCTTGAGTCGCCCCGTGAGGACCAGATGGCTGTCCTCCCGGACGTATCCCAGGTCGCCGGTCCTGAAGAACCCCTCCGCGTCGAACGCTGCTGCAGTCTGGGCCGGGTCCGTGTAGCCACAGCAGACGGCCTCGCCCCGTAGCCGTACCTCGCCGTCGACGATCCGGATCTCCATTTCCTTGGGTGCTCGGCCCTCCGTGTGAGCGAGTTGTTCGTCGGTGTCGTCGGGCGAGCCCATCGTGATCATCGGGGCCTCGGTCATGCCGTAGCCGTGCGTGAGCCGACAGCCCAACTCCGCCCCCACCTCGTGAAACAGCTCCGGCGGCTTCGGCGCCCCGCCGCCCGCCAGCAGCCGCAGCGAGGGGATCAGTTTGCGTGACGGGTCCTTGCGCTGTTCGTTCAGGAACATCGAATAGAAGGCGGTGGAGCCGCCTGCGACGGTGACTCCGTGGCGCCGGTAGGCGTCCAGGGAACCGGGCAGCGCGAACTGCTCGAGCAGCACGGCCGGGAACCCGTAGAGCATCAGCATCACCAGATAGTCCGGCCCGCCGATGTGCGCGTACGGGAAGGCTATCGAGCCGACGTCGGAGGTCGTGAGCCGCAGCGCATGCCCCAGGCATGAGCCGCCCGCGATCAGGCTGCGGTCGGTGTGCAGAACACCCTTCGGGTCGGAGGTGGTGCCCGAGGTCCAGTAGATCCAGCGGACCTGGTGGCCGTCCTCCGGAGCCGGGGGTGGGGGCAGGACGGCGGGATCCCCGTCCGGGAGGGTGTCGTACGCGTCGATCAGGACCAGCGGTTCGCCGCCCTCGCGGGCGAGACGGCGGGCCATCGCCGCGTAGTCGAAGCCGCGCCACTCGCCCGGTACGGCGAAGAACCGCGCCCCGGCGGTGCGCAGTGCGAAGCCGACCTCACGGCCCCGGTAGATCGGGATGATCGGGCTCTGCACGGCGCCGAGGCGGGCGAGCGCCATCGACAGGATCACTGTCTCGATACGGGTGGGGAGCTGCCAGGCGACCCTGCTGCCGGGCCGTACGCCGAGTGCGTACAGGCCTGCGGCGGTCCGCTCGGCGCGGGTGCGCAGCTCCCCGAAGGTCAGGCGGCGGTCTTCGCTCGCGGTGTCGGCGGCCTGGAGGAGCGCGGGTGCGTCAGGCGTCAGCGCCGCTCGCCGCTCGACGAGTTCCCAGAGGGTGTCCGACGTGCCCAGTGCGTGAGCGGGGTGGGTTCCGTCGTGGCGGCCGTCCGGCACGGGTTCGCCGACGGCCGTCGCGCCGGCCTGCCGGCTCTCGAGCGCCGTCGGCTCTGTCCTGGAAGCACCGCGGTTGTCCATGGCGAACCGCCCTCTCAAGACCTGATGGGTCGTCAGACAGGCTGGAAGCGTAAGGCGGTGCGCCTTGTCGGTCCAGGGGGTGCGAGCTAGCCTCCTTAGCTGACGGGCCATCAGAAAAGAGGGAAGACGATGGAGCTGCCTCGGATCATCAGCGTCGACGATCACGTGATCGAGCCCGCGCACCTTTTCGAGACCTGGCTGCCTGCCAAGTATCGGGACCGCGGCCCCAAGCCGATGACTGCCGGCATCGGAGAGCTGGCGTACGTGGGAGGGAAGTACGTCATCACCATGGACCCCGACGGTCCGCCGACCGACTGGTGGATCTACGAGGACCTGAAGTTCCCGTACAAGCGGAACATCGCGGCCGTGGGCTTCGACCGGGACGAGATGACGCTGGAGGGCATCACGCGGGAGGAGATGCGGCGGGGCTGCTGGGATCCGAAGGCCAGGCTGGAGGACATGGACCTCAATCACGTCGAGGGCTCGCTGTGCTTCCCAACCTTTCCCCGGTTCTGTGGCCAGACTTTCGCCGAGGCCAAGGACAAGGAGGTCGCGCTGGCCTGCGTGCGCGCGTACAACGACTGGATGGTGGAGGAGTGGTGCGGCGACAGCGGGGGCCGCCTCATCCCGCTGTGCCTCATCCCGCTCTGGGACATCGAGCTCGCTGTCGCGGAGATCCAGCGGAACGCCGCGCGCGGCGTGAAGGCCGTGACCTTCAGCGAGATCCCGACCTACCTCGGGCTGCCGAGCATCCACTCCGGCTACTGGGACCCGTTCTTCGCCGCGTGCCAGGAGACCGGGACGGTCGTGAACATGCACATCGGCTCGTCCTCGCAGATGCCCGCCGCGTCGCCCGACGCGCCCCCGGCCGTCCAGGCCTCGCTCAGCTTCAACAACGCGATGGCGTCGATGATGGACTTCCTCTTCAGCGGCGTCCTGGTGAAGTTCCCGCGGCTCAAGCTGGCGTACAGCGAGGGGCAGATGGGCTGGATTCCGTACGCCCTGGAGCGGGCCGACGACGTATGGGAGGAGCACCGGGCGTGGGGCGGGGTGCGGGATCTGATCCCCGAGCCCCCGTCGACGTACTACTACCGGCAGATCTTCTGCTGCTTCTTCCGCGACAAGCACGGGGTGGCGTCGCTGGACGTCGTCGGGCGCGACAACGCGACCTTCGAGACCGACTATCCGCATGTGGACTCGACCTTCCCGCACACCAAGGAGGTAGCGCTCGATCATGTGAAGGGCCTCGACGACGAGACCGTCTACAAGCTAATGCGCGGGAACGCCATCCGGATGCTGGACCTGGATCTCGACCGCTGATGGATCTCACGTACAGCGAGGAGGAGGAAGCGTTCCGGCGTGAGCTGCGGGCGTGGCTGGCCGAGGTGCTGCCGAAGCTGCCTGCGAAGCCCGACGCTGGTGACTGGCCCGCGCGCCGGGCCTACGACCTGGGCTGGCAGCGGGCGTTGTACGACGCCGGGTACGCGGGACTGCACTGGCCCGAGGACGCGGGCGGGCGGGGTGCGACCCCCACCCAGCACCTGATCTTCCTGGAGGAGACGGAACGGGCGGGTGCGCCGTACGTGGGCGCCAACTTCGTGGGGCTGCTGCACGCAGGCCCGACGATCGCCGCCGTGGGGACTCAGGAGCAGCGGCGGCGCTGGCTGCCGCCCATCCTGCGCGGCGAGGAGGTCTGGTGCCAGGGGTTCAGCGAGCCCGGCGCCGGCTCGGACCTGGCCGCGCTGCGGACGCGGGCGGTGCGGGACGGGGACTGCTATGTGGTGAGCGGCACGAAGCTGTGGACCTCGCATGCGGAGGTCGCCGACTGGTGCGAGCTGCTGGTGCGTACCGACCCCGACGCGCCGAAGCACCGGGGCATCTCCTGGCTGGCGATGCCGATGGACGCGGACGGGGTGACGGTGCGGCCGCTGCGGACGCTCGCCGGGTCGGAGGAGTTCGCGGAGGTCTTCTTGGACGAGGTGCGGGTGCCGGTGTCGTACCGGGTCGGGGAGGAGAACGACGGGTGGCGGGTCACCATGGTCACCCTGTCCTTCGAGCGGGGCACCGCCTTCGTGGGCGAGGTCGTCGCCTGCCGGCGGGTGCTCGGTGAACTCGCGGATACGGCGCGGGCGAACGGCCGGTGGGACGACGCGGTGCTGCGGCGCCGCCTGGGGCGGCTGAACGCCGAGTTCGCCGCCCTCTGGCGGCTCACGCAGTGGAATGTGAGCGAGGCGCAGCACGCGGGCGCGGGCGTGCCGGGGGTCGGCGGGTCGGTGTTCAAACTGCGCTATTCGCATGCGCGGCAGGAGCTGTACGACGCGGCGGCCGAGGTGCTGGGGGCGGCAGGGGCCGTGGACACCGACCACGCGTGGATTGCGGACCGGCTGTCATCGCTCTCGTACACGATCGCGGCGGGCACCTCGCAGATCCAGCGCGACATCGTCGCCGAGCGGCTTCTCGGTCTGCCGAAGGGGCGGTGAGCGGCGGTGGACTTCAGGATCACGGAGGATCAGCGGGCGCTCCGGGAGGGTTTCCGTGCGGTGCTCTCCAGGCGCTTTCCACGTGAGCGGCTGCGCGCCGTGGTCGACGGTGCGACTGAGGAGAGGGCGTTCGCCGACGGTGCCACGGAGAGTGGGGGCGGTGGAACGACGACCGCGGACCGCGCGGCGTCGAACGGACAGCCGATCCTCGACCGTCGGCTCTGGCGCGAGCTCGGCGAAGCGGGCTTCTTCACGCTGCGGTTGGCCGAAGCGGACGACGGAGTGGGGCTGGGCCTCCCGGAGGCGGTGCTCGTGTTCGAGGAGGCGGGCCGGGCGCTGCTGCCCGGTCCGCTCGTGGCGACGCACCTGGCGGCGGGGTTGGTGGCGGGCGCGGCCGAGGGGGAGGCCGTGGTGACCGCGATCGACCTGGCGGAACCTGCCTTTGGAGCTCCCACCCCTGGGGGGCGGGACGGGAACGGACACGAGCACGGATGCGCCGCGGGCCGACGCGACCCCGGCAGGCGGGTGCAGGACGCGGTGCTCGCCGAGCACTTGGCTGGGGCGGACGCCGTCATTGTCGTGGGCCCTGACGGCGCGGGTGTGCGGGTCCTGGGTGCGGATGACGTTGCGGCGGTGCCGGTGCGATCGGTCGATCCCGCCACGCCGTTGCATCGCGTCGCGGGCGGCGCGGTGACGGCAGCCCTGTCCGCGTCGCCTCGGGCCTCGGGAGCGGGGCGCACGGTGACGGCAGCCGGCGACCCGACCCGTACCGCCCGGACCCGTACTCTCGAGGTCTGCGGCGATGCTGCGGTGCTGCGGCGGGAGGCCGCGCTGCTGACGGCCGCCCAGCAACTGGGAAGCGCGGGCCGCACGCTCGACATGGCTGTCCGGTACGCGGGTGAACGCGAACAGTTCGGGCAGCCGATCGGTGCCTTCCAGGCCGTGAAGCATCTCTGTGCCGAGATGCTGGTACGAGCCGAGGTCGCCCGCAGCGCCGTGTACGCCGCCGCAGTCACCGGAAACGCCGGTGACTGCGCCGCGGCCAAACTTCTCGCCGACGAGGCCGCCGTACGCAATGCCCGAGACTGTCTGCAGGTGCACGGCGGCATGGGCTTCACCTGGGAGGCGGATGTGCATCTGCATCTCAAGCGCGCCTGGGTGCGGGCCGGACAGTGGCAGTCGGCCGCCGAGGCGGAGGAGATCCTCGCCGCGGGCCTCATCGATGACATGTCCGAACGATTCGTCTGACGGCGTCACTGAGCGTCGATATCGGGTTGTGTCCGATACGTGACTCGTTACAGGGGGGAGTCGGCCGCGGGCTCGGGTAATCTCCCTTGGGTGCGAGTGGTTCTGAGGCGCAACCGTCCCGACGTGGTCTCGATGACGACCTCGGGTCGGCGCATGTGCCCCGCTCGCGGCGGGTGGAAGCGTCGGAAACCCGCTTGTTCGATCCCCCGCAATGCGCGTCGCACAGTATGCAGGACGCGTACTCCTTTGCGTCGGAATATGCCCGAAGCGCTTGTTGGGGTGACTGTACGTCAACCATGCTGTGTCTCGTCGGGATCACGGAATGTGATCACGTGGAGGCGCGAGGCGATGTGTCCGCCGGTTCGGATGGTGTGAGCGGTGCAGGTGCTTCAGGTTCAGCTGGAGGTGAGGCCCGATCCCGCGGAAGTGGGGCGGGCCCGGACGTGGGCTCGTTCGCGGCTCGCACGATCCGGCATAGAACCTGACGAACCTCTTGCGGAGACTCTGATCCTGCTGATCTCGGAACTGGTCACCAACGCCGTGGTGCACACCGGCTGTCCGGCCGTGCTGCGGATGCTCCTGCCCGACGCGGACGCCGCCGCCTCCGTGCCGGGTACGGCTGCGGGCGCGGTGGAAGCGTCGGCGCTGCGCGCGCGTGGCGCGGAGACGGTGCGCGTGGAGGTCGCCGATCGCAGTCTCCGCCCCCCGATGCCGCGGCATGCTCAGGGTGAGGAAACCAACGGGCGCGGACTGGAGCTCGTGGACGGGCTCGCCGATCGGTGGGGCTGGCGGGCGGAGGGCGCGGGCAAGAGCATCTGGTGCGAAGTCGACCGCAGTCGGCCCGCGCTGGGAGTGACCGGCGCGTACGAACCGCCGTGCGCCATGACGAATCGGGCATAGTCGTCAAAGTCCAGACCAGGTATTGACGCCCCATGTTCACTTGATCACTCTTGACGTCAGCGATTCGTCGTGAGGGGACGTCGATGGGTCTGGTCTCCCGGCAGTTCGGGGTTCACGGCTCCTTGGCGAGTGCGGGTCGCGGTCCGGCGTCTGTGGATGCGGCCAGGGAAGCCATGCGTGTCATGGCGGTCGGCGCGGCATTGCGGCGGGGCCCGAGCGCCGGAGCCGGGTGGCGGTTCGCTGTGCCGCGCTCGGGGCGCGTATGAGCGCACCGCCACCCGAAACCGGGGTCGGGCCATGGGCAAGTCGGCCCCACTCGGCAGCCGGTTGCCCCGGTCGGCAGCCGGTTGCCGGTCAGAGGATCGCGACCGGCGCGACGGGCGTCCCGGTTCCTCCGACGAACGGTTCGGGCATCGCGGAGAGCAGGAACGCATGACGCCCTTCCTCCGCACAGGCCTCGGACAACTCCTCCAGATTCCAGTTCTGGCCCTGGAGCATGCCCATCTCGACGAGGTCGAGGGCATGGACCGGCAGCCAGAGGTCCTCGATCTCCGGCGGGAAGATCTCGAAGGTGAGGGTGTCGTTGGCGACGGCGGCGACATCGCGGGCGTGGAACCACTCGGGGCAGCGGATCGACAGGCCGGGTGACGGGAACGCGTAACCGTGCCGGTCGCCCGCCAGGTAGTGCTGGATCTGGCCGGTCCGTACGAGGACGACGTCGCCCGGGCGGACGGTGGTGCCCGCCAGATCCTCGGCGGCTTCAAGGTCTTCGGGGGTGACGGCGTGGTCGCCGTCGAGTCGGTCCGTGCCCCGGGCACGGGCGACGTCGAGCAGGACGCCGCGGGAGACGATGTGCCGGGCGGTGTGGATGCCGCTGAAGGCGGAACGGCCGTGGGCGGTGATCGAGTCGGCGGGACGGCCGTTGTAGATCCTGCCGGAGTGTGAGACATGGGTGAGGGCGTCCCAGTGGGTCGCCGCCTGGAGGGCCATCGTCACGACGTCGTCGCTGGTCGCGACGGTGCCGGGACCGAACATCCGCTGGTTGACGGCGATCATGGTGTGCAGCGGATTGATCCGGCCGGGGATCAGGCCGGTCTGCACGCCGTCCTGCTGCAGGGGAAGCGCGAGCGGGATACGGCGGCCGGTGCGGACGCCGGCCGCGGCGGAGCGTACGACCTCGTCGGTTACGAGATTGAGCGTGCCGATCTCGTCGTCCTCGCCCCAACGGCCCCAGTTGTTCACGCGCTTGGCGATCTCGTGAAACTCCGGGGGCAGCGCCATCGGGTCCTCCTCGGATGCGGACGGCGGGTGGTTCGGGTGGGTCAGGGGGGCAGGTGGGTGGCTCCGGCGTGTGGCTGCGCCATTACTTCGTCGACGGGTCTTGTGCTCGGACTCACCAGTATCGAGAATCTAACGGTCCGTCAGATAGCGCGGGAAGGGGCCGGCGTGGGGAACTTCTTGGCAGGCAAGGTCGTGGCCGTCACCGGCGCCGGCCGGGGCATCGGGCGAGCCGTGGCGCTGATGTGCGCCGCCGAGGGCGCGAGGGTCGTTGTCAGCGACTACGGGGTCTCGGTCGAGGGCGCCTCGCCGACGAGTGAGGTCGCCGACGCCGTGGTGAAGGAGATCGAGGCGGCGGGCGGACAGGCGGTGGCCGTCGCGGACGACGTCGCGACGATGGCGGGCGGGCAGCGCGTGGTGGATGTGGCGCTCACCGAATTCGGGCGGGTGGACGGCGTCGTGTGCGTGGCGGGGATCCTGCGCGAGCGGATGCTCTTCAACATGAGCGAGGAGGAGTGGGACCCGGTCGTCGCCACTCACCTGAAGGGCACCTTCACGGTCTTCCGTGCGGCTTCGGCGGTGATGCGGCGGCAGGGCGGCGGCACGCTGATCGGCTTCACCAGCGGCAATCACCAGGGGAGCGTGGCGCAGGCCAACTACTCGGCGGCGAAAGGCGGGGTGATCTCGCTCGTACGGAGCGCGGCACTGGGCCTGCACAAGTACGGGGTGACGGCCAACTGCGTGGCTCCGGTGGCCCGGACCCGCATGTCCGCCAACGTGCCGATGGAGCTGAAGGAGATCGGCGAACCGGAGGACGTGGCCGCGCTGGTCGTCTATCTGCTGAGTGAGCGGGCCCGGGCCGAGAAGATCACCGGCCAGGTCTACACGATGGCCGGCCCCAAGATCGCTGTCTGGGCCCAGCCGAGGGAGCTGCGCGCGGCTTACGCGGAGGGCTCGTGGACTCCGGAGCGGATCGCCGACTTCCTGCCGGGGTCGGTGGGGAAGGACCCCATGCCGATGCTGGAGCGGCTGGAGGAGATGGCCGCGGCTGCGGCCCGCGGCTCCCGCCCCAATGCGTAGCCCCTCGCCGGGGTGGCCCCCTGCGAGGCCGGAGGTGCCTCAGCTCGGGGCACCCACAGAAACGGGTGGGTGGGAGACAGACCCCGGCCGAAGGCCGGGGTGAATTGAGGGAGGCGGGCGTGGAGTTCGGGTTTGGGCCGGAGGACGAGGCGTTTCGCGCGGAGGCGCGGGAGTGGCTCGAGGCGCACCTCGAGGGAGAGTTCGCCGACGCCGCGAGGCAGAGCACTGCCGTGCGGCGGGCGTGGGAGCGCGAGCTCGGGGCCGACGGCTGGATCGGACTCGGGTGGGACCGGGCACCCGGGACCTACGGCAACCGTGCGGCGAGCCTGACCCAACAGGTCGTCTGGGCCGAGGAGTACGCCCGTGCCCGGGCCCCCGGCAGGGTCGGCCACATCGGCGAGAACCTGCTCGCCCCCACGCTGCTGGCCTATGGAGACGCGGTCCAGCGCGACCGGTTCGTGCCGTCGATCGCCCGCGGCGAGGAGCTCTGGTGCCAGGGCTACAGCGAGCCCGGTGCGGGGTCTGATCTCGCCGCCGTCCGGACGGCCGCCGTACGGGATGGCGACACCTATCGGATCAGCGGGCAGAAGATCTGGACCTCTCTCGCGCAGGACGCGGACTGGTGTTTCGTCCTCGCCCGGACGGAGGCGGGTTCACAGCGCCATCACGGTCTCTCCTTTCTGCTGGTGCCGATGGACCAGCCCGGTCGGATCGAGGTCCGCCCGATCCGGCAGATGACCGGCACCGCCGAGTTCAACGAGGTGTTCTTCGATGGTGCGGTGGCACGGGCCGAGCACGTGGTCGGTGGTCCGGGCAACGGCTGGCGGGTCGCCATGGGCCTGCTCGAACGGGAGCGCGGCGTGTCCACGCTGGTCCAGCAGATCGGCTTCGCCGAAGAGCTCGACGAGGTCATCGGGCTGGCGCTGCGCACCGGCGCGGCACAGGACCCGGTCCTGCGGGACCGGCTCGTGCGGCAGTGGGCCGAACTCCGCACCATGCGGTGGAACGCCCTGCGGACCCTGGGGACGGCCGACGACCCGGGCGCCCCCAGCGTCGCCAAGCTGCTGTGGGGCGGTTGGCACCAGCGGCTCGGCGAACTGGCCATGCAGGTACGGGGCGCGGCGGCCGCCCTCGGTCCGGCGGACTGGTCCGCGGACCGCCCGTACGAACTGGACGCGATGCAGCGCCTGTTCCTCTTCTCCCGCGCCGACACCATCTACGGCGGCTCGGACGAGATCCAGCGCACCATCATCGCCGAGCGGGTGCTCGGCCTGCCCAAGGAATCGCGATGACGACGACGTACCAGCATTGGATCGGCGGCTCGTGGCGCGCACCCCTCGCGGGCCACTACCCCGTCATCAACCCGGCGACCGAGGAGGTCGTCGGCCACGCTCCCGAGGCGAGCGGGGACGAGGTCGCGGAGGCCGTCGCCGCAGCCAGGGTCGCGTATGAGGAGTGGTCGCGCACCGATCCGCGGGAGCGCGCCGCCGTGCTCGACCGGATCGCCGATCTGTTGACCGAGCGCGGCAAGGAGCTCGTGCCGCTTCTCCAGGCGGAGACGGGCGCGACCCTGCGCGTCGCGTCGACCATGCAAGTCCCCACCGCCGCCGACCGGTTCCGGCGCTATGCGCGCGGCGCCGTCGAGCCGGACGTCATCCCGCTCGCACCGCAGCCGGTCAAGGCGAGCCCGCTCGCGCCCGGCGGGCTCATCTCAGCCGCGGCCGTCCGCCGTCCCGTCGGTGTCGTCGGCTGCATCACCTCCTACAACTTCCCGATCGTCAATCTCGCGGGCAAGGCCGCGCCCGCTCTGGCCATGGGCAATACGGTCGTGGCCAAACCCGCCCCGCAGGACCCGCTCGGCTGCCTGGAGTTGGGCCCGCTACTCCAGGAGGCGGGGCTGCCCGACGGCGTCTTCAACGTCATCACCGGCTCGGGCGCGGCGGCCGGTGAGGCGCTGGTCGGGCACCCCGATGTCGACATGATCAGCTTCACCGGATCGACTGCCGTGGGAAGGCGGATCGCCCAATCCGCCGGAGAGACAATGAAGCGCACCCTCATGGAGCTCGGCGGCAAGGGCGCGGCCATCGTGCTGGAGGACGCCGACGAGACGGTGATCACGTCGGCGATCAGGGCTGTCGGTACTACCTGGTCGTTCCACAGCGGTCAGATCTGCACGGCTCCGACCCGCGCCCTCGTACATCGATCGCTGTACGAGAAGGTCGTCGCCGGTCTTCGACGATACGCCGGTGCGCTGACCGTCGGTGACCCTGTGGATAACTCCACGATCGTGGGCCCGGTGATCTCCGCCGCGCAGCGCGATCGCGTCGAGACGTACATCGCGGGAGCGCGGGAGGAAGGGGCTCGGGTCGTCGTCGGAGGGGAGCGGCCCGATGTCAAGACGGGCTTCTATGTGGCCCCGACGCTCCTCGCCGATGTCGCTCCCGACATGACGGTCGCGCAGGAAGAGCTCTTCGGTCCGGTGGTGGTGGCGATCCCGTTCGAAGACGAGGACGAGGCGGTCCGGATCGCCAACGGCACCCCGTACGGACTCTACGACTACGTGTTCGGCTCCGACGCGGGCCGCGCCTGGGCGCTGGCGGCCCGGCTGCGCAGCGGAAACGTGGGCATCAACACCGTCCAGCGCCACCCCGAGACCCCCTTCGGGGGCTTCAAGGAGAGCGGCGTCGGCCGGGACGGTGGGTCGTTCGGCCTGCATGCGTACAGCGAACTCCAGTCCGTCGTCTGGCCGTCTTGACGTGCCGTACTGAAGGGATCAGAGCCATGAGAGGCGTCATCTTCGACGGTCGCGCGCCCCAGGTGGTCGACGACCTGGAGGTCCGTGACCCCGGACCGGGCGAGGTTCTCGTCGGTATCCGGGCGGCGGGCCTGTGCCACAGCGATCTGTCGGTCGTGGACGGGACCATCCCCTTCCCGGTGCCGGTCGTCCTCGGTCACGAGGGCGCGGGCGTGGTCGAGGCGGTGGGCGCGGGCGTCACCCATGTCGAGCCCGGCGACCACGTGGCTCTGTCCACGCTCGCCAACTGCGGCACCTGCGCCGAGTGCGACCGCGGCCGTCCGACCATGTGCCGCAAGGCGATCGGCCGGCCCGGACAACCCTTTTCGCGCGGCGGTCAGCCGCTGCACAACTTCGCCTCCAACTCCGCGTTCGCGGAGCGCACCGTCGTCAAGGCGGTCCAGGCCGTCAGAATCCACCCGGAGATTCCGCTCACCTCGGCGGCCCTCATCGGCTGCGGTGTGCTGACCGGCGTGGGTGCCGTCCTCAACCGGGCGAGGGTCGACCGCGGAGACACGGTGGTGGTGATCGGGACGGGCGGGATCGGACTGAACGTCCTTCAGGGCGCCAGGATCGCAGGGGCGTTGACGATCGTCGCGGTGGACGCCAACCCGGCGAAGGAAGCCATCGCCAGGCAGTTCGGCGCGACGCACTTCATCGACGCGTCCGCCGTCCCGGACACCTCGGCGGCTGTCAGGGAGATCCTCCCCAGTGGCGTGGACCACGCCTTCGAATGCGTGGGCAACACCCGGCTCATCCGCCAGGCCGTCGACCTTCTCGACCGGCACGGTCAGGCGATCCTGCTGGGCGTCCCGCCCGCCACCGCCGAGGCGTCCTTTCTCGTCTCCTCGATGTATCTCGACAAGTCGATCCTCGGCTGCCGCTATGGCTCCTCGCGGCCCCAGCGCGACATCGCCCTCTATGCCGAGCTCTACCGCGCGGGGCGGCTGATGCTCGACGAACTCGTCACCGGCACTTACCCGGTGGAGGACTTCGCGAAGGCCGCCGACGACGCCCACCACGGGCGCGTGGCGCGCGGTGTGCTGACCTTCTGAGGGGCCGCGCGCGGCGGGGGCTTCGGACCTGGCCGGTCCACTTCCTGGGCCGGCCCAGAGGAGGGCCGGTCGACGCGCTCGAAGGGCTCACCTTTCGGTCTGCTGGGCGGCCCGCGCGGCCTCAGGGCCGCTGACGCGGCTCGGTGAACCGGCCGAACGCGCCACGGTGGAAGAGCAGCGGCCCGGCCGCAGCGGCCTCGTCGTCCGTGCCCATGGCCTGGACGCGGCCCACGACGATGAGGTGATCGCCACCGGTGTGCACGGCGTGGATCGTGCAGTCGATCCACGCCGGTACGCCCTCCAGGCGCGGCGACCCCGTCACGGGTGCCGGCGCATGAGGGACGCCCGCGAACTTGTCCGGCCGCCGGGAGCTGCTCACCGCGAAGTCGCGGCACAGGCCGTCCTGTTCCGCGCCCAGGACGTTCACGCAGAAGACGCCGGCCCGGGCGATACGGGGCCAGGTCGCGGACGTACGGCCCACCATGAAGGCGACCAGCGGCGGATCGAGGGAGAGCGAGGCGAAGGACTGGCAGGCGAACCCCGCGGGGCGGCTCTCGCCTTCCGGGGCGGGCGCGGTCACGATGGTGACGCCGGAGGCGAAGTGGCCGAGGACGCGCCGGAACTCCGTCGGGTCGACCGGCCGTCGTTCGTCCTCCCGCACCGCCCGGAGGTCGGGGCGCGGGAGCGGGTCGATCGGTCGCTCCACGCCCGTCGGCGAGCCGACCGCTCGCAGATAGCGCACGACCGTTGCCGCCATGCCTGCGTGTCCCATCATGCGACCCATTGAATCTGATAGGGCGTCAGATTGGAAGGGCCTTTACCGTGACCCCCGTGACATGACACCGCACGCCATGCTCCTGGGGCGCCAACTGGCCGCATGCGTAAAGTGTTTGGCTGCCCACCTCCACTCCCCCAGCCCGTCCGGGGAAGCGTCAGCAGCCTCGGTAGTGCGGGGAACGGCGCTCCACGAAGGACGCGACGCCCTCGCCGGCGTCGGCCGTCGTCATGTTGATCTCCTGGGCTGCGGCCTCGGCGGCGAACGCCGTGCCGCGGTCGGTGTCGAGGGACGCGTTGACCAGCTGCTTGGTGAGGGCGAGGGCGCGCGTCGGACCGGCGGCCAGCCGCTCGGACCACTCCCGTGCCGTCTTCTCCAGGTCATCGGCGGGGACGACCCGGTTGACCAGCCCCAGACGCTCGGCAGCGGGCGCGGGCAGCGCGTCGCCGAAGAACATCAGCTCCTTGGCCCGGTGCGGGCCGATGAGCCGTGGGAGCAGATACGCGCCCCCGCCGTCGGGTACGAGGCCGCGGCGCACGAACACCTCGATGAAGGTGGCCGATTCCGCCGCGAGCACGAGATCGCAGGCCAGGGCGAGATGTGCGCCGATGCCCGCGGCGGTGCCGTTGACGGCCGCGACGACCGGCTTCTCGCAGTCGAGTACGGCCGCGACGAGCCGTTGCGCCCCCGAGCGGATCATCCGGGCCACGTCGCCCGCCACGCGCTCGCCGCCGGTGCCCGCCCGGCTGCCGCGCAGATCGGCACCCGCGCAGAACCCCTTGCCCGTGCCGGTGACGACGACGGCCCGCACATCCGGGTCGGCGGAGGCCGTCCCGAGTAGCGAGATGATGCGTTCCCGCTGCTCAGGGGTGATGGCGTTCATCGCTTCCGGGCGGTTGAGGGTGATCCACGAGACGCCGTTGTCAGTGGCGTGCAGTACCAATGACTCGAGGGACTTCTCGGGGGAGGCAGTCATGCGGAAGCTCCTTGTCGTACTGCGGCGTTGGACGCGTCGGGGTGCCCGGAAGGCACCATCGGCCGCTGCGGTCGGGAGGCTTGCAGGGTCGAGGCGGTCGTTGCGCTCGCGACTCTGCTTGCCGCCCTGGCGGCCGCGGTACGGCGGCCGCAGCGACGCTCGCCGCGACCGGCGTCGTCGTGTCTTTCCCGTACGGGGGGCGGGAAAGACACGACGAGCCGGACCGGGCCCTTGGGCCGCGAACGACCGTGGGGTTCGGTGGGCGACCGACGCCGACGCTCTGCGGCTGACCTCGCGGCGGGCCGGTGTGCCGGGCGAGTCGCGTCGTTCATCGGCAGACGGCCAGTGCGTCGAGGGCGACCGCGCCCTGGCCTCTGTCCAGGACTACCAGGGGGTTGATGTCCAGCTCCGCGAGGCCGTCACCCACTTCGAGCGCCATGCGCTGGACCCGCAGGACGACCTCGACCAGGGCGTCCAGATCGGCGGGCGGCGCGCCGCGCGCGCCCTCCAGCAGGGCGTGTCCGCGCAGTTCGCGCAGCATCGCGCGGGCTTCGGTCTCGCCGAACGGTGGCACGCGTACGGCCGCGTCCCGCAGCACTTCCACGAGCACCCCACCGAGGCCGACCGTCACCGTCGGGCCGAACAGGCTGTCGTGGGTGACGCCGACGACCATCTCCACACCGCGCTCGATCATCTGGCAGACCAGCACGCCGTCCAGCGAGATGTTCTCGTAGCGGGCGATGTCGGTCAGCTCGCGGTAGGCCTCCCGGACCTGGCTGGCCGACGTCAGGCCGACCTTGACCAGGCCCAGTTCGGTCTTGTGGGCCAGCTGCGGCGCGGAGGCCTTCATGACGACCGGGAAGCCGACCAGTCCGGCGGCGCGGACCGCGGCGGCCGCGCTGGTCACCAGCTGCTCGCGTGGCACGCGGATGCCGTACGCCCGCAGCAGTTGCTTCGCCGCGTGCTCGCTGAGCTGGTGGCCCGGCCGCAGCAGGCCCTCCGCCTTGCGGGCCGAAGGGGACGGCGTGCGGGGCGCGTCGTCGAAGGGCGAGCGGTAGCCGGTGATGAAGCGATGGTGGTCGAGGTATGCACGGAGGGCGGTGATGCAGTTGGCGTACGTGCGGAAGGTGGCGACGCGGGAGGAGCCGAGCAGGGTGGTCCGGTAGGCGTCCTCGGTGCCGACCGGAGAGCCCCACACCACGCAGACCAGCTTGTCGGTGGCCTCCGCCGCGTCCACCAGATCCTGTGCCAGTTTGTCACTCATCGGCGGGAAGGGGCCGGTGATGGGGCACACGAGGACGCCGATGGCCGGGTCGGCGAGGATCGCGTCGATGATTTTCCGTCCGCGCCAGTCGCCCACCGGGTGGCCGCCGTTGTCGACCGGGTTCGCGACGCCGAGGTAGTCCGGTATCCACTGGTGCAGTTCGGTCTGCTTCCCGGTGGAGAGAGTGGGCAGTTGCAGCCCGGCGGCGGCGGCCAGATCCGCGAAGTGCGCGCCCGTACCGCCCGAGATCGAATAGACGGCGACCCCATCGGCGCGGGGCGGGCGGGCGCGCGCCAGGAGTGCGGCGGTGTCCTGCAACTCGTCGAGCCCGTCGACCCGGATCACGCCGAACTGCCGCATGGCCGCGTCCACCACCTCGTCCGCGCCGGTGAGCTTGCCGGTGTGGGAGGCCGCCATGCGGGCGCCGGTCTCCGTGCGACCGACCTTGATCGCCACCACCGGCACCTTGTTCCGGGCCGCCCGGTCGGCGGCGAGAAGGAAGGCACGGCCGTCCTTGAGCCCTTCCACATACGCGGCGATGGCACCGATCTCGGGCTGTGCGGCGAAGTACGAGATGAAGTCGGCGGTTTCCAGGTCCGCCTCGTTGCCGGTGGGCGCCCAGTGGGAGAGCCGGATGCCCAGCTCCTGGAGGGCGAAGACCGGACGGCCCTGATGGCCGGACTGCGTGATGAGGGCGATCGCGGGCCCTTCGAGGTCGTCGCGGAACTCCTCGAAGGCGTTGAGGTTGGTGTTGGGACCCAGCAGGCGCAGGCCGGAGCGCCGGACGGCGGCCGCCAGCCGGGCCTGGGCGGCGGCGCCCTCGTCTCCGGTCTCGGCGAACCCGGAGGCGAAGACGACGGTGAACCGCGCCTTGGCGTCGGTGAGTTCCGCGATCACCGGAAGGGGGTCGGCGACGAGCAGCACGGCGAGGTCGACGGGCTCGGGAAGGTCGGCGACGGAGGGGAGGCAGGGGATCCCGAAGACTGTTCCGCGGCCCGGGTTGACCGGGTGCAGGCGGGCGCCGACGCGCTCGGCCCAGTCGATGAGCCGGCGTGTGACACCGGTGTTGGGCCGCCCTTCGCTGTCGGATGCGCCGACGACGGCCATGGACTCCGGCCGGAAGAACCGGTCCAGGTCGGGGACGGGCGCATGGAGCGGGCGTCCGCTGACGTCCGTGTCGGTGACCTCGGAGGCCGTGCTGTGGACCACTGTCTTGGGAGGCGCGCCGCAGGCCGCGACGCGGGCGGGGCGGGAGTGGGTGCTGAGGGTTCCGTGAGTCGATCCAAGCATCGTTCCCGCTCGCTCCTGTTCGATGGCCGACATGACGAGCATCTAGCTGACGCGTTGTCAGATTACTTAATTGACGCGGCGTCAGGAAACAGGGCTGCAGGAGAAACGGCCGACGGCGCCTCGTCAGGGGCGCGGCGCACCCCGGCGGCGCGCCCGCTGCCGGGCGATGGCGCGCGCGATCTTCCCGGCGTCGATGGCAAGCTCCCGGAGCGTGCCGCTGATGGGGTTGGTGTAGCCGGTGAAGTGCAGGCCGGGGGCGGCCGGGCGCCGCCCGTGGCGGCGCGGGCGGCCCCGGTCGTCCAGCACGTCCAGGTGGCCGACCAGGTTCTCGAGTCCGCGGCGGTAACCCGTGGCGGCGATGACCACATTGGGCGTGACGGGGGCACCCGCGGCGAGGATCACCTTGTCGTCCTCGAAGCCCTGCACGGCTGCCACCGGTTCGACCTTCCCGGACCGGACCGCGTCGATCAGCCCGACGTCCTGGATGGGGATCGCCCCCTCCAGGACCCGGGAGTACAGGCCGGTGTCCGGGCGGGCCAGCCCGTACGGGGTGAGGTCGGGCACGGATATCCGGGCGATCGTGCGCGCCGCCCGGTCGACCGCACGGCGCGGCAGCCGCCGTACGAGGATGGCGGTCGCCTGGGCGGGCCAGCCCGCCGTTGTGCGGCGCACGATGTGCGGTGCGGTGCGCACCGCGAGGCGTACTCGTGACGCCCCGCCCTCGGCGAGGTCGACGGCGATGTCCGCTCCCGTGTTGCCCGTGCCGACGACGAGCACGTCCAGGCCGCGGAACGGCGCGGCGTTGCGGTAGTGGGTCGCGTGCAGCAGCTCGCCACGGAAGGTGTCGCGGCCCGGCCAGTGCGGGACGTACGGCGTGTGGTTGAAGCCCGTCGCCACGACGACCGTGTCCGTCGTGAGTTCCCGGCCGCCGACCGCCCGCAGCAGCCAGCCGGAGCCGGACCGTTCGATGCGGGACACCTCGACCTCGGTGGCGATCTCCAGCCGGTGGTGCTCGGCGTACTGCTCCAGGTAGCGCACCACGGCGTCCCGGCCGAGCCAGCGCCCGTACGAGCGCGGGATCGGCAGCCCGGGCAGCGCGGACAGCCGACGTGTGGTGTGCAGCTCCAGCCGGTCGTAGTGCCCGCGCCACGCTGCGCCCAGCGAGTCGGACTTCTCCAGCACGACGGCGTGCACCCCCTGTGCACCCAGGGCGGCCGCGGTGGCCAGTCCGCCGGGTCCGGCGCCGATGACGTACACCGGGGAACGGCCCTCGCGGCTCTCGGAGGGCGTAGGGGGCGTGGGGGCGATGTCGGGCATGCGCGTGAGCGTACCCGGATGATTGTCGTGCGCCCGTCACGTGTGCATCGAAATCGGTTGCGGATCGATCACGTCCCGCGAGGCCTTGCGCGTACCGCCCGCTTCCGCTGAACTGACGTACCGTCAGGAAATCCCTTGAGATGGGGGTGTGCTCGGTGCAGACGATCTGGCTCAGCGGGGCCGAGTGGCTCGCGGTGCTCCGTATCGGCCTCGGCCTGTGGTGGCTGGAGAGCTGGCGGCACAAGGACAGGAAGGGCTGGTTCGAGCGCGGAACGGGGATCGCCTGGGCGGCCGATGTCGCGGCGGAGCACCGCTGGCCGTTCGTGCGGCGTGGCTTCGACGCGGTGGTGCGGCCCCGCCCCAAGCTGATGGCCTACGTGGTGGTGTATGCCGAACTCGCCCTCGGCCTCGGTCTGGTGCTCGGTTTCCTCACCCCGATCGCCCTGGCCGGAGGCCTGCTGCTCAATCTGATCTACCTGGTGCTGATGATCCACGACTGGGCCGAGCAGGGGCAGAACGCGATGATGGCGCTGATCTCGCTCGTCGCCCTCTTCGCGATGAGCTGGCAGGCCTGGTCGCTGGACAACCTCTGGGGGCTGTTCTTGTGAGCGCGCCGCGGTTCGACCGGCCCGAGGCGGACGACATCACCCGGCCCTACTGGGACGCGGCCGCGGACGGGCGGCTGCTCATCCGGCGCTGCACGGACTGCACCGCCCCGCACCACTACCCGCGCGAGTTCTGCCCGCACTGCTGGAGCGAGGACGTCACTTGGGAGCGGGCGAGCGGCCGTGCCACCCTCTACACATGGTCAGTGGTGCACAGGAACGACCTGCCGCCCTTCGACGGCCGCGTCCCGTACGTCGCTGCGGTCGTCGAACTCGCCGAGGGCCCGCGGATGATGACCGAGATCGTGGACTGCGCGGCGGAGGACCTCCGCATCGGCATGGCGCTGTACGTCCGCTTCCGCGGCGACGTCCCCCAGCTACCTCCCCCTGGAGGTACTCCCCCTGGGGGTGCCCCCATGGCCGTACCCGTCTTCGCCCCGGCGCCGCAGCCGGAGACCTGACGGCGACGCGACGGCATGGGTGGCGCGGCCGCGACCCACCACACGGCCCCGGTGGGCTCAGCCGCGACCCAGCACCACCGTCCCCGACGAGCAGAACCAGCCGCCCGTACCCGAAGCCACTGCCAGCTCCGGCAGCCGCCCCCCGGACCTCCGCACCTGCCGGTCGCCCGCCTCGCCGCGCAACTGCCGTACCGCCTCCACGAGCAGGAAGAGTCCCCGCATCCCCGGGTGGCAGGCGGAGAGCCCACCGCCGTCCGTGTTGACCGGCAGCTCGCCGTCGCGCAGCAGCCGCCCCTTCTCGACGAACGCCCCGCCCTCGCCTTTGGCGCAGAAGCCCAGGTCTTCGAGGGTCACCAAGGTCATGTAGGTGAAGGCGTCGTAGATCTCGGCGAGGTCGATCTCCTCGGGCCGGACACCGGCGCGTTCGAAGGCGAGCCGGCCCGAGACCGCGGCCGGTGAGACCGTGAAGTCCGGCCACTCCGACATCGAGGCGTGCGAGATCGCGGTGCCCGAGCCCAGTACCCACACCGGGGCCTTCGCCGCGTCCGCCACGTACTCCTCCGCCGCCAGCAGGACCGCGCAGCCGCCGTCCGACCGGATGCAGCAGTGCAGCTTGGTGAACGGGTCGGCGATCAGCGGGCCGGAGAGGACGTCCTCGACCGTGATCGGCGTCCGGTACATCGCGTCGGGGTTGCGAACGGCGTTGGCCCGCGCCTGCACGGCGACCTCGGCGAGCTGCTCCGCCGACGTGCCGTACTCGTGCATATGGCGGCGGGCGGCCATCGCGTACTTGGCGACGAGCGTGTGTCCGTACGGGACCTCGAACTGGAGCGGGCCGCGGCCGCCGAAGGAGAGGTTCGCGGTGCGTCGGTTGGCCTTGAGGTCGGCGCGGGCCGTCGATCCGTAGACGAGGAGGACGGCGTTCGCGTGCCCGGCGGCGATGGCGTCCACCGCGTGCGCCGCCATGACCTCCCAGGTCGAGCCGCCGACCGAGGTGGAGTCGGTCCAAGTGGGGTGCAGTCCCAGGTACTCGGCGACCTCGACCGGCGCCAGGGTGCCGAGCCCGGCCGAGGCGAGGCCGTCGACGACCGACTTGTCCAGCCCGGAGTCGGCGAGCGCCCGGCGGGCGGCCTGGGCGTGGAGGGCGTACGGCGTCAGCCCGTCGGTGCGGCCGCAGTCCGAGAGGGCGACGCCGAGGACGGCAACCTTGCGGGTGGCAGCGGATATCGCATGGGGCATGAAACTGACGGTACATCAGATATCGAGGTTGGTGGGAGCCCGGGAGCCTGGGGCTCGGCAGCTCTGGGCATTCCCTCTCCGGGCGCCTAATATGACGAGTCGTCAGATCGGGAGGAGCCTGCCGATGGATGCCGCCTTCACCGCGGAACAGGACGAGATCCGCCGCACGCTGCGCGAACTGCTGCACAAGCGGTGCGGCCCCGACGAGGTGAAGGCGGCGGCGCGCACCCCGCGGGGCTGGGACGAGACGCTGTGGCAGCAGCTCGCCGAGCAGCTCGGGCTCCCCGGGCTGGCGCTCCCCGTCCAGTATGGCGGCGTGGGCTGCGGACCCGCCGAGGCAGCGCTCGCCTGCGAGGAGACCGGGCGCGTGCTGCTGCCCTCACCACTGCTCGGCAGCGCCCTGCTCGCCGCGCCGCTGATCACTGAGCTCGGCACGCCGGAGCAGCGGGCCCGGCTGCTGCCGCGCATTGCGGACGGCGAGCTGACGGCCACGCTCGCCGTGGCCGACGGCGTACTCCCTCAGGCCCTCGGGCTGACCGGCGACGACGGCGGCGACCCCGACGGCGGTCGCGGCGGCGGTGGCACCTGGGCGGGCGGCGGGCGGGCCGGAGGCATCCAGGCCCGGCGGGTGGCCGACGGCTGGCGGTTGTACGGGCAGGCCGACCAGGTGCTCGACGGGCACAGTGCGGGGCTGCTGCTGGTGGCCGCCCACACGGGCGGATACGCGCGCAGCCGCACCCTGCTGTTCCTCGTGGACGCCGAGGCCGGAGCCGCCGGGCTGGTCCGGACGCGGCGAACCGCGCTGGACGAGACGCGGCCTCAGGCCGGCATCCAACTGCGCGATGTTTCAGCACAGTTGCTGGGTGACGAGGGCGCGGCACTGGGTGCGACGGAGGGCGCGAAAGAGGCAGGTGCGCTGGCCCGGCTGGGCTGCACGGTGGCCCCGGCGCTGGCCGCGGAGGCGGTCGGGGCGGCGGACGCGGCGTTCGCCCGGACCCTGGAGTACGTGCGGGAGCGCGAGCAGTTCGGCCGCCCGATCGGATCGTTCCAGGCGGTCAAGCACCGACTGGCCGACCTCTACGTGGGCATCCAGGCGGCGCGGTCGGCGGCGTACTACGCGGCATGGGCGGCAGGCTCCGGGGAAGGCGATCCTCCCCCAGAGCTTCGCCTGGGTGGGGGTACACCCCGGGGGCACCTCCCAGCGGTCGTCCCCCTGGGCCTAACGGCCCGGGAGGTGCCCCCAGGGGGAGGTGGCTGGGGGAGTGCCCCCATCGGCGGTCTGGCGCTGGCCCAGGCGCTGGAGGTACTGCGCACGGTGGCGGGCGAGGCGATCCAGCTGCACGGCGGCATCGGCTTCACGTGGGAGCACGACGCTCACCTCTACTTCAAGCGAGCGGCCTCGGACGAAGTGCTCTTCGGACCGGTGCACCGGCTGCGGGCGCATGCGGCGGAGCAGGCCGGCCTGTTCCGCGGCGGCGACGAGGCGCGGGCGACGGTGACGGTCTGATGCCCGCGCCGACCCCTGCGGGAGTACGGATCGTTCAGCGGCTGTCGTCGACGCGGACGTTCGCGACGCTGGCGCCGCATGTGATCCCGGCGATGGACCGGGCCGTCCACCGGTTGACGCGCGGCAAGGTGCTGCTCAGCGCGCGGATGCTGCCCGGGGTGGTGCTGACGGCGACGGGCGCGAAGAGCGGGCTGCCGAGGCGCACCCCGCTGGCCTGCATGCCGGAGGCGGGCGGCACGTTCATCCTCATCGGCAGCAACTTCGGCCGTACGGAACACCCTTCCTGGACCGCGAACCTCCTCGCCCATCCGGAGGCGACCATCAGCTGGAAGGGCCGCGACATCCCTGTCCGGGCGCGGCTCCTCGAGGGCGCGGAGCGAGACCGGGTGTGGGCGGAGGTCCTCGCGTTCTGGCCGCCGTACGCGACGTACCAAGCGCGTGTGCGGCGCCCCATCCGCCTCTTCCGCCTCACCCGCCGCGACTGACCTCGCCGGTCCGGCCGCCACGACCACATCGCCGACCGCCCGCCCACCGCGCCTCATCGAAGTGAGGGCCGGGTGTGAGCTCGCCCGCTGGGCGGGCTGGTGGCTTCCCGGGTGTTGTCCGTGAACGTTGTGTCCTGGCGGGTGTTGGCCGGGGCGGAAGGCGCCGCGGATCGGGCACGGGCCTCGGTCGGGGCGCGCGGAATGCCGGCGGGGGCGGAGGCAGGATGGCCGCGGCATGGGAAGGGCCGTGCAGTGCGCTGCGGCGGACCGCTCGGGTGGGGAGCGATCCGCCGCAGCGATGACAGGTTTCACCCGCGATGACAGGACTTGCAGGAGGCGGCGCGCAGCGCCGGGAGTGTGCCGCAGGGCGGTAGTCGTGCGGGGCGCGTGGCTTCGGGCGCGAATTAACCCCTCCACGCACGGCGAAGTGAGCGCGGAGCGCTTACTTCGGCGGCTTCTTGCCGGTGATGCCCAGGTGCACCACCAGCGCCAAGTTCGGCTTCAGCTCGGTCTGCTTGACACCCCAGCTCTGGAAGCCCTTCTGGTGCGAGGCCACCGCCGCGAGCATGGCGACCAGGGAACCGGCGACAGCCGCCGGACTCACGTCCTTGTCGACCTTGCCCTTCGACTGGAGCTCCTCGACGGAATCCGTCAGGGAGTTGGTGACGGCGTTCAGGATCTTCATGCGGATCTTGTAGAACCGCTTGTCCCCTTCCGCCGCCCCGAGGTCCACGACACGCAGGATGGCGTCGTTCCTGCGCCAGAAGGAGAGGAAGCCGTCCACGAGCTCCTCGGCCGTCTGCCAGCCGGACTTGCCGACCCAGGAGCGACCTGCGACCAGTTCGGTCAGACTCGCGCCCTCCTTGGCCATCTCCTCGGCGATCTCGAGAACGGCGCCCTCGACATCCGGGAAGTACTGGTAGAACGTCGCGGGGGAGGTCCCCGCCTTGCGGGCGACATCAATGACCTTGACGTCGCGATACGGCGAGCTGCTGAGCATCTCGCTGAGGCAGTCGAGCAGCTTCTGCCGCGTGGCCTGCCCGCGGCGCCCGGCCACCCGGCCATCGACGGTTCGCACTTGTCCTGTCATGCCGTCAGCTTACCGAGGGGTGATCGGATCGCGATTTGGCAGCCTGCAAATGGGGAAGAGCGACCTCGCCTCCTGAACCGCAGCTCAACACCCATGTCACAAGAGCCGCACGAGTTGGCGAACTGCTCCGTATCGTGGCTCGTTCACTACGGAACGTGATGCGGAACCTCGTTGGAGTGCCGCCGCCGGACCGCCGGCCGGAACCGCCCGCAAGTCGCCCGTAGCCGCTCCCGACCGCGTCCGCCACCGGTCCGCCACTCCTGTGACCCGGACGAATGAATCCTGTTATCAACAGGCTGTGGACAACTTTCGTGGACAACAGGCGGGGTCGGGAACCAGCGGATAGCGTGCCAAGGGAGGCATTCTCCCAGTGGCTTCTAGCGGAGGAAGCAGGCCATGGCTGCGGTCCCGGAAGGCGCCCCCTGTTGGGTGGACGTCTTGCTCCCCGACCTGGAGGCGGGCAAGCACTTCTACGGTGAACTCTTCGGCTGGACCTTCCAGGAGGGCGAGGCGGACTTCGGCTACTACACGCAGGCGTTTTCTGAGGGGAAGAATGTGTGTGCCCTGGCCCCGACGATGGAGGGCCAGGAGGACGTGCCCCCGGCGTGGAGCCTGTACTTCGCGTCGCCCGACGTCCAGCAGACCGCCGAGAAGATCCGTCGGCACGGCGGCGTCACGCTGATGGGCCCCATGAAGGTCGATGTCTTCGGCAGCATGCTGATGGCCAAGGACCCCGGCGGGGCGATCTTCGGCGTCTGGCAGGCCGGCAGCCACAAGGGCTTTGAGAAGAAGTACGAGCCGAATTCGTTCGGCTGGGCGGAGGTCTGCGTCCGTGAGACCGAGCGCGTCGACGCGTTCTATCCGGCCGTCTTCCCCTACGAGGTGCAGTCGATCCGCGACGAGACCGTCGACCTCAACATCTGGAAAGTGGACGGCAAGCCCGTGGCCGGGCGGTTCAAGCTCCCGGAGGCGACCCCGGCCGAGATCAAACCTCAGGTGATGGTCTACTTCGTGGTCTCCGACTGCGACGACGCGGTGGCGACGGTCCGGAGGCTGAAGGGCGAGGTCCGCATGGGCCCGCAGGACAGCCCGTACGGGCGCTTCGCGATCGTCTACGACCAGCAGGGCGCGTCCTTCTCCGTGATCGACCCGCACACGACGGTGGGTGAGGCACCCGTCTAGTCCCTCCGTCCCGCCGTCTCTCCGTCGACAGCCCGGCCCCGCCGCGTGGGGGCCAGGGCTTGTCGGGCGCGATCCGCGGCATGCGACTAGCGTGGCGACTGCGGCACCCTGTGCGTCCGTCCGCGTTCCTGCGCGTATGGGAGGACTCCGTCAGCCATGGTCGCATTCGAAGAGGGCGTGCCCTGCTGGGCCGACGCGATGCTGCCGGACGTCCATGCGGGCAAGCGCTTCTACGGTGAGCTGTTCGGCTGGACGTTCCAGGAGGGTGCGGCGGACCTCGGCAGCTACACCTGGGCTTTCCACGACAGTCGAGGCGTCGCGGCGCTCGTTCACAAGCCGGACGGCCGGATGCCCACGGTGTGGAACGTCTATGTCGCCGCCCGGGACATCGTCGCGACCATCGAGCGGGTCCGCGCGGCCGGCGGTCAAGTGATCATGAATCCCAGGGCGATCGGCGACTTCGGGACGATGGCGATGGTCGTCGACCCCGGCGGCGCGGTCTTCGGTCTGTGGCAGGCCGGTACGCACGCCGGCTTCGAGAAGCGGGGCGGGCCCGGCTCGTATGCGTGGACCGATGTCTACACCCGCGACGCGCAACGGGTGGACCCCTTCTATGAGGACGTCTTCGGATTCACCACGCAGCCCGTGGAGACGAGCAACGGAACGGACTTCGCGGTCTGGTCGCCGGAGGGCAGGCCGCCGGGCGTGGCGGACGCGGTGGCCGGGCGCGGAGTGATCGACAGCCGCTTCCCGGCCGAGATGCCCGCGCACTTCCTTGTCTACTTCGCGGTCGAGGACTGCGACGCGGCGACTGCGACGGCTGCCCGGCTCGGCGGCCGCGTGATCCTCGACCCCGAGGACACGCCGTACGGCAGGTTCGCGGTGCTGGTGGACAACCAGGGAGCGAGCTTCGCAGTCATCGACCTCTCCCTGGGGAGCCGATAGCCTCTCGGCGACCCCGGAGCGGCCGGGATGGTCTCGCGCCAGCCGCCGCGTCGGTAACCAGCGGTAACAGTGCCCCGATTGACCATATGGGGGCATTTGTCGGGGGAGACACCCCGATTCGCCCCCGGGTTCGCAACCACCGCGTTCGCCAGGAAGAATCAGGTTGCGTACCCCGGGACGGTTCTCGGTGAGACGCTGCACGGGGCTGAAGACCTTCAAGCCCCCACGGGGAGGTGGCAGGCAAGTGGTGGAGCAGCTGACGCAGCACGACCCGAGGCGGATCGGGCCGTTCGAGGTGCTCGGCCGACTCGGTGCCGGCGGCATGGGGCTGGTCTATCTCGCCCGCTCGGCGTCCGGCCGGCGGGTTGCGATCAAGACGGTGCGGACCGAGCTCGCCGAGGACCAGCTGTTCCGAGTCCGCTTCACGCGCGAGGTGGAGGCGGCCCGCGCGGTCAGCGGCTTCTACACGGCCGCCGTGGTGGACGCCGACCCGCGGGCCGCGGTGCCGTGGCTCGCGACCGCGTACGTCCCGGCGCCCTCCCTCGAGGAAATAGTCAATGAGTGCGGACCCCTGCCGGCGCAGGCCGTCCGGTGGCTGGCGGCCGGTGTCGCCGAGGCGCTGCAGTCCATCCACGGGGCCGGTCTGGTCCACCGCGACCTGAAGCCGTCGAATGTGCTCGTCGTCGAGGACGGTCCCCGGGTCATCGACTTCGGCATCGCGAGCGGCGTCTCCAACACCCGGCTCACGATGACGAACGTGGCCGTCGGTACGCCCGCGTACATGTCGCCCGAGCAGGCGCGGGACTCCAGGAGCGTGACGGGCGCCAGCGACATCTTCTCGCTGGGCTCGACGCTGGTGTTCGCGGCGACGGGGCACGCCCCCTTTCACGGTGCGAACCCCGTCGAGACGGTCTTCATGCTGCTCCGGGAGGGGCCCGACCTGGCAGGGATGCCCGACGAACTGCGCCCGCTCATCGAGTCCTGCATGCAGATGTCGGCGGAGCACCGGCCGAGCCCGGCGGACCTGCAGTCGCAGCTGGCACCGCATCTGTTCGCCGCCGGCGGAGACGACAGCGGTACGGCGTCGGCGTGGCTGCCGGGGCGTGCCGTCTCGATGATCGAGCAGCGGCGGGGCGGCGGGCGGAAGGCGTCCGCCGCGGCCGGAGCGGCGGCAGCCGCCCCGGCAGCCGGCCCACGCGGCGCGAGCGGTGGCGGCAAGAGGCGCGCGCCCGCGGCTTCCGCGCCACCCCCGCCACCGCCGTACGCCCCGGAGCCGGATCTGGAGCCGAGATCTGGACCGGACGGCGGTCCGCAGGCCGGGCCCGCCGGTGGTGCCGCGGATGGTGCCGCGGATGGTGCCGGCGCCGTGCGGCTGCCCGGCTCGCGCGTGGCCATAGGGCCGGGACCGCGGGCGGTCGACGGGCGTGAGCCGGCGGCACGGCCCGCTGCAGGGTCCGCCACGGGGTGGGTGCGGCCACCGGGTGGTGCGGCCCCTGGCCCAAGGGGCGCTGGTGGTCATGACGGTGCGTTCGCGGCCGTTCCGGGGCCGTCCCCGGCGGCCGACGGCCATCTCCCGCCCGCGGCGGCACCCGCGGGCGTACCGGCCCCCGCTGAGCCGCCGGCCAAGCCTCCTCCGGACTCCGTCCGGGTGGGGGTACCCCCGGCGGTAGTCCCCCTGGGCCTAGCGGCCCGGGAGGTGCCCCCAGGGGGAGGGCCCCCAGGTGAGCACGGCGCGCCGGGACGCTGGCGGCCCTGGCGGTTCCGTATGTCCAACGACGTCTGGGGGACCCCGGCCGTCGACGGAGATCTGCTGTACGTCACCTCCTTCGAGGTGCACGCACTCGATGTGGCCACCGGGCGGCGGCAGTTCAAGACCCGCGACGTGGCGTGGTCCATGGCAGTCGCCGACGGCCGTATCCACGCCTCGGACGGGCCCTCGTTGTACGCGCTGGACGCCGCCGACGGCACCGAGCGGTGGCGGCTGGGCACCGACGGCTGGGTCTATGCGCTGCGGGTCGACCGCGGCACGGTCGTCACGGGGACCCGCGGTGGCGGCGTCCAGGCCTGGGAGGCCGCCAACGGCGAGCAGCTGTGGGAACTGTCCGGTGCCCAGGCCGACTTCGAGACGCCCGACGCAGGACCGGTCGTCCAGGACGGCACGGTGTACGTGTGGTCCGGCGGGCGGCTCCGGGCGCTCGAGGCCCGGACGGGCATGGAGCGGTGGTCCCATCCGGTCGGCGACGCGGCCTCCTGCGGCGGGGTGCCCCTGCGGCTGCTGCACGCGCCTGACGGGGTGGTGTACGTCGCCGCGGGCACGCGGGTACTGGCCATCGATGTGGCGCGTGGGGACGTGCGATGGCGCTTCGAGGCGCCCGCGGCCTTCCTGTGCGCCCCCGCGTACGCGCCGGGGCCCGCCGTCACCGGTGGTGGCGTCTACATCGCCGACTACCTGGGCACGGTGTATGCGCTGGACGCCGCGGACGGCCGCGAGCGGTGGCGGATCGCGACCGAGACCCGCCAGTCGATCGAACCGGTGCTGGTCGCGGCCGGTTCGGTGCATGTGGGCAGCGGCAGCGCTCTCTATACGCTCGACGCGGTCACCGGCGCCCCGAAGTGGCGTTTCGCCGCCCAGGGCGAGGTGATCGGCGCCCCGGTCGTCGCCGACGGCCGGGTCCACTTCGGTTCTGCGGACCACTGCCTCTACACCCTGGACGCGGGCGGCGGTCAGCTGCGCTGGAAGCTGGCGACCGGCGGGGAGATCACGGGCTCACCGGTCGTGGCCGGTGGGGTGGTCTACGCCTGCAGCAAGGACCGGTGCGTCTACGCCCTCGACGCCCTTAAGGGCACGGGCCTGGTCCGCTCCCCGTCGTCCCCGGCCCACCCGTAGGCCGTGGGCCGGGGACCGCGAACCCGCGCACCGGCTTGATGGGACGGGGCGGCGGCCAGGCCGTCGCCTCACCGGGTCCGGAACTCGCGGCCGCGCGCGGTGAACAGCTCGCTCTGCCGCTCCGGCGGCAGGTTCCCGAGCGCGATGAGGTGCGGCGCGCCCGCGAGCGCCTGGGCCCGCGCCGCCTCCCGCGCCGACCACACGGCCCGTACCGTCCCTTGCACTGCCTCGGTCGGGTACGACGCGACGACCGCGGCCGCCTTCAGGGCCGTGTCCAGCAGGTCGGGCGCCGCGACGACCTCGGAGACGAGCCCGATCTCGTGGGCACGGACGGCCGACAGCCGCTCCGCCGTACCCATCAGCGACATCCGTGCCACCTCGCCGAACGGCATCCGCTGGGCCATGCCGATCGCCTCGTACGCGCTGACCATGCCGTAGGTGGTGTGCGGATCGAAGAAGGTCGCGGAGGCCGAGGCGATGAGGAACTCGCTCTCGCCGAGCAGGTAGAAAGCGCCGCCGCAGGCCATCCCGTTGACCGCGGCGATGACCGGCTTCCAGAGGTCGGCCGCCTTCGGGCCGACGTCGAGCAGCGGATCGTCGATCGAGTACGGACTGGAGGGCTGGGGGACGTCGACGGACCGGTCGATGCCGGTGCAGAAGGCCTGCTCGCCCGCGCCGGTGAGGACCACCGCCCGCACCTCGTCCGAGGTGCGGAAATCCCGCCAGGCGCCGCGGAGTTGATCCGCGGTCTGCAGATCGATGGCGTTGTGGCGCTCGGGCCGGTCGAGGGTGACCAGCGCGACGCCGTCCTTGACCTCGACGCGTACGGTCATGGCCGCTCCAGCAGCCAGCGTGGCACGGTCACGCCGGGTGTGAGCTGGGTGAAGACGACCCTGACGGGGGCCCCGATGCGGAGCCGGGCCGGATCGACGGAGTTCAGCGGTGCGTCCACGGCGGAGACGACGTTGCCGGCCAGCCGGATCAGCGGGTCCTCGACGAGCTCGACGACGATCGCGTTGTACGGGGCCAGGGCGGCGTAGGCGGGCAGCAGCGGCGGGTGCGGGATGACGTAGGACCAGATCCGCCCCCGGCCGCTCATCCTGCGCCACTCGCTGCCGAAGGACTGGCAGTGTGGGCAGCAGGGGCGGGGTGGAAAGCGCAGCCGACCGCAGTCGGCACAGGCTTGAATGCGCAGCTCGCCGTGCGCCACGTACTCCCAGAAGGGCGCGCCGTCCTCATCGACGAGGGGCAGCAGAAGCTCGTCGGCGGATGTCGTCATAGCGGCGGGTCAGCTCCTCAACAGCAGTGCGGAGGTGGGGACTCCCTCGCCTGCGGTGACCAGGCAGGTGGTGGCGTCCGGGACTTGAGCGGTGGAGGTGCCCCGGAGTTGCTTGACGCCCTCGGTGATCAGGTTGAAGCCGTGGACATAGGCCTCGGAGAGGCCGCCGCCGGAGGTGTTGACCGGGAGCCGGCCGCCGATCTCGAGCGCCCCGCCCTCGGTGAAGGCCGCGCCCTCACCGCGCCCGCAGAAGCCGTAGCCCTCCAGGGAGAGCGGGATGAGGGGGGTGAACGCGTCGTAGATCTGGGCCACGTCGACGTCGTGCGGGCCGAAGTCAGCGGCCTTCCACAGATGGCGGGCGGCGGTCCAGGCCGGGCCGGTGAGCGGGTCGTCGTTCCAGTAGTTGACCATCCCGTGGTGCTGGGCGGGCAACCCCTGGGCGGCGGCGTGGATGCTGACCGGCCGGTGCCGGCAGTCACGGGCGCGTTCGGCGGAGACCACGACGCACGCCAGCGCCCCGTCCGTCTCCAGGCAGTTGTCGAAGAGGCAGAGGGGTTCGCTGATCCACCGGGCGGTCATGTACATCTCGCGGGTCAGCGGCCGCTCGTACATCATCGCGGCGGGATTCTGATTCGCCCGGTTCCGGCATGCCAGCGCGACGTTGAAGAAGTGATCGCGCGTCGCCCCGTACTCGTGCATATATCTTCGCGCCAGCATGCCGATCTCGTCGGCGGGGCGCAGGAGTCCGAACGGCCGGGTCCACTGGGCGGGGGTGGGCAGCTGGGCGGTGGTGTTCCGCCAGGGGCGGGGGCCGCTGCCGCGCTTGCGGGACCGCCAGGCGACTCCCACGTTCGCCTGCCCGGTGGCGATGGCGGCCGCGAGGTGGGCGACGGTCGCGCACGATCCGCCGCCGCCGTACCCCACCTTGCTGAAGAAGGTCACGTCTCCCGCGCCGATGGCCTTGGCGAGCTCGACCTCGTCGGTCTCCTCCATGGTGTACGAGGCGAAGGCGTCGACCTCGGACGGGGGGATGCCAGCGTCGTCGAGCGCGGCGAGCACGGCGCGGCAGGCCAATGTTCGCTCGGACTCCGGGAGATGTTTGGCGAAGGCGGTCTGGCCAATGCCGACGATTGCCGTAGCGTCTTTGAGCGCCGCCCCCATCGCCTACCTCCGTGGTCGGTTGCCGTGCTGCTGACAGCGGAGGAAGGCTACCGCTAATCTGACGGGCAGTCAGCTAGTACGGTGGAGGGTTGTACGATGCGCGGTACAGCGGATTCTCGGGTGCCGACCCCCGAACTCGCCGTGGGGTTCGAGACCATTCCAGAGCTGGTGCGGATGGCCGCGGAGCGCTATCGGGACCGCGAGGCCGTGGTCGACGGGCGCACCCGGATCACCTACGGAGAGCTGGGCGAGCGCGTAGAGCGGGCTGCCGCGGCCTGCCTGGCGTACGGCGTGGAGCCGGGCGACCGCGTGGCGGTGTGGGCGCCGAACACGCTCGACTGGATCGTCTCCGCGCTCGGTGCGGTGACGGCGGGCGGTGTGCTGGTGCCGGTGAACACCCGCTTCAAGGGCGCCGAAGCGGCATACGTACTGGAACGGACGCGGGCGAAGCTGCTGTTCGTCACGGGCACCTTCCTCGGGACGTCATACGTCGCGTCGCTGCGGCGGGCGGCGGGGACGGATTCGCCGGGGACCGAGGGAGGTCTGGACGACAGGCCCCTCCCGGGCCTGCGCCACCTCCGGGATGTGGTGGTCCTCTCGGAGGACGCTCCGGCCGACTTCCACACCTGGAAGGACTTCCTGGCGGCGGGTGACGCCGTGCCCGCCTCGGCGGTCCGCGCCCGGGCCGACTCCATCCAGCCCTCCGCCCCCTCCGACATCACCTTCACGTCGGGCACGACCGGCCATCCGAAGGGCGTGGTCATCACCCATGCCCAGACCCTCAGGGTCTACGCCGTCTGGAGCGATCTGGCCGGGCTGGAGGAGGGCGACCGCTATCTGATCGTGAACCCCTTCTTCCACACCTTCGGATACAAGGCCGGGATCATCGCCTGTCTGATGCGCGGAGCGACGATGATCCCGCAGCCGGTGTTCAACGTGGACACCGCGCTCGCCAACATCGCGGCCGAACACATCAGCGTGCTGCCGGGGCCGCCGACGCTGCACCAGTCGATCCTCGACCATCCGTTGCGCGCCCAGCACGACCTGTCCGCGCTACGGCTGGTGGTGACCGGCGCGGCGGTGGTGCCGCTGGAACTGGTCGAGCGACTGCGCAGCGAACTGAGGATCGCCACCGTGCTGACGGCGTACGGCCTGACGGAGGCGAGCGGGACGGTGACGATGTGCCGTCGGGGCGACCCGCCGGAGGTCGTCTCGGGCACGTCCGGGCGAGCGATTCCGGACACGGAGGTCAAGGTCGTCGATCCGGCCGGCGACGAACTGCCGCCGGGCCGGCCGGGTGAGGTCCTGGTCCGCGGCTACCACGTGATGTCCGGCTACTTCGAGGAGCCGCAGGAGACGAAGAAGGCGATCACGCCGGACGGCTGGCTGCGGACGGGCGACGTCGGCGTGATGGACGCCGAGGGGAATCTGAGGATCACCGACCGGATCAAGGACATGTTCGTCGTCGGCGGCTTCAACGCCTATCCGGCGGAGATAGAGCAGCTGATGGCCCGTCACCCAGAGGTCGCGGAGGTGGCGGTGGTGGGCGTACCCGATCCCCGACTGGGCGAGGTGGGCAAGGCGTTCGCAGTACGGCGGGCCGGCGCGACGCTGACGGCGGACGACCTGATCGCGTGGTCGCGGCGGGAGATGGCCAACTACAAGGTCCCGAGGGAGGTCGAGTTCGTGGCCGAACTCCCGCGCAACGCGAGCGGCAAGGTCCTCAAGACCCAGCTGCGCTCGCGTGCGGGGAGCTAAGGCGTTCGCGTCGGGCTCTTGCCGTCTACTTGGGGTTATCTCCAGGCAGGTGCTGGTCCTGCGTCGTCATGCCGCCATCCCCTGAGTGATCTCCCGGCGCCATGATGCCGATACCCGGCAAGTGCTGGTCTGCCATCGCCGGGGAGGAAACGCCGACTGCCGAGGCAGTGGCGATGGCGAATATGGCGAGTGCCTTCTGGGTTCGAATCATTCCCAATCTCCGTGGGGCGAGGCTGGTTCGACCAGCGATACCTGGTGTCGAAGCACGCAGCGTCCGGCCTGAATGCCGGTCCTTGGCGTCAACGGACGTGAACTGTGGGACGCAGGAGCAGGGACCGAAGCCGATGACTCCCCCTCCGTGCCATCGACCTCGGCCCCTGCGGCTCATTCGCTGAACTGCTGATGTGACGTGTGCTTACCTGGCGTCGTCCGAGGTGATGGGGGGAGGGGCGGGCATGTGCTGGTCCTCGGTGGTGACGGGGGGTGGCGCGGGCATGTGCTGGTCTTCAGGGGTGAGTGCGGGCGGGGCGGGCATGTGCTGGTCTTCAGGGGTGAGTGCGGGCGGGGCGGGCATGTGCTGGTCTTCAGGGGTGAGTGCGGGCGGGGCAGGCATGTGCTGGTCCAGCGGCCGGTAGGCGTCGGACTCGGGCTTCTTGTCTTGGCTCATCGCGATCAACTCCATTGAGTTGTGGTTGGCGGCATTGGCAGAGCCCGCCCGGCAGCACCCCCGTGGCCGCCGGACGGGCGTCTCTGGGCCGATCACCCTATGGCGCGGCCTATCCGTCAACCCGCCTGCCCCCCGACGCGACGGATCGACTCTGCCCAGCGTGCCGGGCGGCAATAAACGAATGATGAACGAGGAAAAGTCGGCGCTATGCCGCGGTGACCGGCGACAGCAGGCTTCTCACTTCGTCGGCCGTCGTCCCCAACTGCTCGTGAAGGGAGAGCGCTTCGCGCCAACAGGCAGCGGCGCGGTCGGTCTGCCCGATCCCTGCCAGTGCCTTGCCGAGCACCGTGAGCACAATGGCGCGACGCCACTCACCGCCGATGCCGCGCAGGGCGAGGGCCTGTTCCGCGTGCCCGGCGGCCTGTGCCGGGCGGTGTGCCAGAAGATGGGCCTCCGCCAGCCGCTGGTGGGCCATTCCCTCCCACAGGGGTTGCCGACTGGTGCGGAAGATGGAGAGTGCCTCCGTCAGCTGTTCCAGCGCCTCGGTAGGCCGTCTGGCCTGGGTGAGGGCCAGCCCGAGTGCGTATTTCCCGTTGGCGAGGCGCAGCGTGCGCCCCAGACTTTCGTAGATCTTCGCTCCTTGCTGTGCGAGCTCGACGGCACTCGCAGTGCGGTTCATATCCAGACGCACGCGCGACAGATTGCACAAGGCACTGGCTTCACCAGGGAGGTTGCCGTCGCGACGAAAGGCGTCGATCGCCTGAAGGAGGTATCCCTCCGCTTCCTCAAGACGCTGCTGCAGGCCCGCTATGATGCCGCGCTGGTTCACGGCACGGCAGGCTGGGACGATGTCCTCTGCGGCCAGTCCCAGCAACAGGGCGAGCTTGGCTTCCTCGTCCGCCTGGTCGTACCGCCCCGCCAGACTGCGGACATCGGCCAGAAAGGTCCGTGCGCGTCCCTCCGCCCGGAAGTCCTCCTGCTCATGCGCCGCCTCGCTGATGGCGGAGGCGGTGATCTCGTACTGGCGTGAGTTGGCGCCGGATTCGGCGAGGTCGGCCGCGGCCATCAGCAAGTCCGCGGCGCGGCGCAGCGTACTGCCCCTTGCGGATTGCTGGGCGCACGCGAGCAGGCAGTTGGCCTCGGAGAAGAGCCAGTCCAGTGCGCTGTCCCGGTCCGGGAAGTCGAGTCCGGGGTACTCGGTCGGCTCCAGATGGTCGACGAGCCGGTCGCCCGGCCGCTCCATGGCGTAGACCCGCGCCGCAGTGGCGAGGTAGAAGTCCAGCAGCCGGGACATCGCCGCGTCCCGCTCCGCTGGGGGCTGTTCATCTCTTTCAGCACACGCACGCGCGAAGAGGCGTACGAGGTCGTGGAAGCGGTAGCGCCCCGGCGCGGCGGATTCCAGGAGGCTGGTATCGACGAGGGATTCGAGGAGTTCCTCGGTCGATTCGAGGTCCATGTCGAGTACGGCCGCGGCGGCGGCGAGGGAGATGTCCGGTCCGTCCGCCAGTCCCAGCAGCCGGAAGGCTCGTGCCTGCCGAGGTTCCAGTTGCCCGTATCCGAGTTCGAAGGTCGCTTCGACCGCCAGGTCGCCGGCCCGTAGCTCGTGCAGCCGACGTCGCTCGTCACCGAGCTTGCGCGCCAGTACGGACACTGTCCACGTCCTGCGCGCGGCCAGTCGGGAGGCCGCGATGCGGATGGCGAGCGGAAGGAAGCCGCAGGCCGCGACCACGTCCATGGCTGCGTCGCGCTCCGCGTTCACGCGATCTTCGCCGACGATACGGGTGAAGAGGACGAGCGCTTCCTCCGGGCTCATGACGTCCAGGTCGACGAGGTGGGCTCCGGCCAGGTCGACCATGCGGGCGCGGCTGGTGACCAGGGCCGCGCAGCCTTCGGTGCCCGGAAGCAGCGGGCGTACTTGCGCCGCATCGCGAGCGTTGTCCAGGAGGGCGAGCACCCGGCGGCCGTCCAGGGTCGACCGGTACAGCGCCGAGCGCTCCTCGACGCCGTCGGGTATGGCGGAGTCGGGGACGCCGAGGGCGCGGAGGAAGGAGCCGAGCACGGCCCCGGGTTCGGCGGGAACCGGACCCGTGCCTTGGAGGTCGATGTAGAGCTGGCCGTCGGGGAAGTGACGGCGGGCGGCATGGGCGACGTGGACGGCCAGCGTGGTCTTGCCGACACCGCCGATGCCCGCGACGGCGGAGACCGCCATGATGCGGCCCTCGGCGGTGGCGAGTTGTTCGCTCAGTTCCTCGACGAAGGTCACCCGGCCCGTGAAATCGGGGACGGTCGCGGGAAGCTGGGCGGGGCGGATGAAGGTGGGGGAGTCCGGCGAACGGGTCTCCGGCGTGGTGGCGGGGGCGGCCAGGTCGGCGTCCGCGCGCAGAATCCGTTGCTGCAACTCGGCAAGTTCGGAGCACGGATCGACGCCCAGCTCGTCGGCCAGCAGCCGCCGGGTGTCCGCGTACACGGCCAGGGCCTCCGCCTGCCGCCCGCTGCGGTAGAGCGCCAGCATCAGCAACGCGCGTAGCCGTTCGCGCAGCGGGTGTGCGGCGGTCAGGGCGGTCAGCTCCGAGACGGCCTCTGCGTGGCAGCCGGCCTCGAGGTCCATGTCGAGCCGGGTCTCGATGAGCTGGAGCCGCCACTCCTCGAGGCGGGTGCGCTGCGCATCGGCGTACGGGCCGGGCAGCCCGGCGAGCGGCTCGCCGTCCCAGAGGGCCAGCGCGTCGTTGATCAGGCCGCGGGCGCCGGAGCGGTCGCCGTGGGCGCGGGCCTTCTCCGCCTGGGCCGCGTAGCTCTCGGCGAGGGCGATGTCGAGGCTGCCGTCGGTGACCCGGATCGCGTATCCGCCGGACTCGCTGACCAGGGCGTCCGCGTCGGGCCCGAAGGCCCTGCGCAGCCGGGAGGCGTACGTCCGCAGGGCGGCCACCGCGGCGTCCGGTGGCTCCTCGCCCCACAGCGCGTCGACCAGCTCGGATGCGGTGGCGGTGCGGCCGCCGCGGAGCAGGAGGGCGGCCAGCAGGGCCCGTTGTTGCGGTGAACCGGTCGCCAGCTGCTGCTCCCCGCGCCACGCCCGTACGGGACCGAGTACGGCGAAACGCAGGCACGAGCCGGCCGCCGGATCCTGTCCCATCGCTTCCCCCAGATCTCATTTGTCCTCTCGCACAGGCCAGTTTGCCTTGTGCATGACGGCTGCGTCAGTAGGAGTCCGTTGTCTCCACGTCCTCTTCATGGTGAGCGCAAGGGGGCGCGCCGAGGCATGAGGGGGCGCTGGGGAGCGCCGGAAGGGAGCACGCCCGCGCGGGCCGCTGCAGAATTGCTGACGGTTCGTCAGATCGGCGCTACCGTGTCGGGCATGGAGAGCTTCCCGAAGATAATCTCGGTGGACGACCACACGGTCGAGCCCCCCAACGTCTGGCGGGACCGGCTCCCGTCGAAGTACCACGACGTCGGACCGCGTATCGTCCGGGCGCCCCTGAAGGAAATGACCTTCATCGGCGGCAAGTTCGCCCCGAAGATGGGCGCGCCCGGCGACGACGGCCCGATCGCCGACTGGTGGGTGTACGAGGACCTGCACCGGCCGCTGACCCGGCTCGACACGGCGGTCGGGTACTCCAGGGACGACATCAAGCTTGAGGGAATCACCTACGAGCAGATGCGTCCCGGGTCCTATTCCGTCCCGGACCGGCTGGCCGACATGGACGTCAACCACGTCCAGTCCGCGCTCTGCTTCCCCACCTTCCCCCGCTTCTGCGGGCAGACCTTCACCGAGGCCAAGGACCGTGAGCTGGGCCTGCTGGGCATCCGCGCCTACAACGACTGGATGGTGGAGGAGTGGTGCGGCCCCCAGGCGCAGGGCCGGCTCATTCCGCTGACCCTGATCCCGCTGTGGGACGCGGAGCTGGCGGCCGAGGAGGTGCGGCGCAATGCGGCGCGCGGCGTGCCGGCCGTGTGCTTCAGCGAGATCCCGCCGCACCTGGGGCTTCCGTCCGTCCACACGGACGCGTGGGATCCCTTCCTGCGGGCCTGCGACGAGACGGGCACGGTCATCGCCATGCACATCGGATCGTCCAGCAAGATGCCGTCGACCTCGGCGGACGCGCCCCCCGCGGTCGGCTCCACCATCACCTTCGCCAACTGCTGCTTCTCGATGGTCGACTGGCTGATGTCCGGGAAGTTCGACCGCTTCCCGAACCTGAAGATCATGTACGCGGAGGGCCAGATCGGCTGGATCCCGTACATCCTCGAGCGCGCGGACGTGGTGTGGGAGGAGAACCGCGGTTGGGGCGGTGTCGCCGACAAGGTGCTGCGCCCGCCGTCCGAGCTCTTCGCCGAGCACATCTACGGCTGTTTCTTCGACGACGCGTTCGGGCTGAAGAACCTGGACGCGATCGGGGTCGGGAACGTGCTGTACGAGACGGACTACCCGCACTCGGACTCGACCTGGCCGAAGTCGCGGGAGGTCGGAGAGTCCCAGATGGGGCACCTGGCGCCGGATGTGGTGGAGCGGATCGTGCGCGGCAACGCGATCGAGCTGCTGGGGCTGACGGAGGACGGCCTCTGGGCCGGCCGGGCGGCGTAGCGGCCATCCGGGTGGCGGACCCTCCACGTCACCTCGGCCAGGCGCGATCCTCAGCGTGTCCTCGGCTCCGGCGGCCCATGATGGCCGTGTCCGTCACCCGTGGCCACCTGGAGGAACACCATGATCCGGTCGGTACGACGAGGCGGGGTCGCTGTGTCCGCCTTCTCGGTGCTCACCGCACTGACCCTGACCGCATGCGGCGACGATGGGGACGAGCCGGCGCCGGAGAAGACCACCACCACCCCGGCAGCGACCAGTCCGGCCCCGTCCCCGACCGGAATCCCTGACCCCGCGAACTTCGTCCAGAAGATCGACAATCCCTATATGCCGCTCGTGCCCGGGACCACGTTCCGTTACGAGGGCGTCGGCGATGAAGGGCAGAAGGAGGAGGTCGTCGTCCAGGTCACGCGTCAGACGAAGGAGATCCTGGGCGTGCAGAACGTCGTCGTGCGGGACATCGTCAGGGAGGACGGCGAGGTCGTCGAGGACACGTTCGACTGGTACGCCCAGGACCGCAGCGGCAACGTCTGGTACTTCGGCGAGGACACCAAGGAGCTGGAGGAGGGCAAGGTCGTCAGCACGGAAGGCTCGTGGGAGGCCGGCAAGGACGGGGCCGAGCCGGGCATCGTCATGGAGGCTCGCCCCAGGGTCGGCGACACCTACCGCCAGGAGTACTCCGAGGGCGAGGCCGAGGACATGGGCGAGGTGCTGAGCCTGAACGAGCGTGTCACGGTGCGGTACGGCCGATTCGAGAACGTCCTGAAGACCAAGGACTTCACTCCTCTGGAACCGGACGTCGTCGAGAACAAGTTCTATGCGCGGAACGTGGGCTTCATCCGCGAAGTCCAGGTCAGGGGCGGAAAGGCGCAGCTCGAACTCGTCGAGGTCCAAGGGCCGTGACCCGGGTCTGAGGGCACCGGCGCCGCCGGACCCCTTGTCTGATGAACCGTCAGATACGACGATGGCGGTTCCCGTCAGTCATGTGGTGTGCGTGCGAGGAGGCGGCGTGCGAATCCTGCCCAAAGGACGGCTGAGCTACGGGATGCAGCTCCCGATCCAGTCGCTGAGCACCATCTACGCCGAGCCGTGGGAGGCCGGGGCGGAGCCCCGGGACCTCGCCGAGGTGGCCCGGGCCGCCGATCGGCTCGGCTTCTGCTACATCGCGAGCTGCGACCACGTCGCGATTCCCCGTCGGCTCGCGGCCGCGATGGGTACGACGTGGTACGACCCGGTGGCCACCCTCGCGTACCTCGCGGCCGTCACCGAGCGGGTACGGCTGCTGAGCCATGTGGCGGTGGTCGGGCTGCGGCACCCGCTGGCCACCGCCAAGCAGTACGCGACGCTCGACCATCTCTCCGGCGGCCGCCTGGTCCTCGGGGTGGGAGCCGGTCACGTGGCGGAGGAGTTCGCGGCGCTCGGCGTCGACTTCGCCGCGCGTGGACCCGTCCTGGACGAGGCGATCGACGCGCTCAAAGCGGCCCTTGGGCCGGACGAGTTCCCCGAGTTCGACGGGGAGCGCTTCGCCTTCAGCGGACTCGGGCAGCGGCCCCGGCCGGTGCAGACCCCGCGCCCGCCGGTCTGGGTGGGCGGCTCGTCCCCCGCGGCCGTTCGGCGTGCGGCCGTCCGGGGTGATGGTTGGCTGCCGCAGGGCGATCCGCGCGACCAGCTGCCGCGGCAGATCGCCCGGCTGCACGACCTGCGCGAGCGCGCCGGGGTGACGGCACGGGTCGAGATCGGCGCCATCACCGAGGCGCTGTACGTCGGTGAGCCCGGCTGGGACGTCGGGCGCAGGACACTGTCCGGCAAGCCCGACCGGTTGGCCGAGTCGCTGCGCGAGTACGCGGCCATGGGTGTGCACCAGATCCAGGTCCGGTTCCGGAGCCGGACCCGGGCCGAGCTGATCGAGCAGATGGAGGCTTTCGCCTCCGACGTCGCTCCGCACTTGGACGGCTAGCCGCCGAGCTCGCCGAGTGCGCCTGCCCCGCCCCACTTTCGGGAAGGGGCGGGGCACAGCTACGTACCACGACGGCGAGGACCGTCGGAGAGGAGTTCGTATGGGAAGGCTCGACGGGCGCGTCGTCATCGTTACCGGGGCGGCGCGCGGACAGGGTGAGCAGGAGGCGCGGCTGTTCGCAGCCGAAGGCGCGAAGGTGCTGCTGGCGGACGTCCTGGACGACCGGGGCGAGGCGCTGGCGAAGGAACTGGCCGAAGAACTGGGCGCGGACACGGCGCGCTATGTGCATCTGGACGTGAGCCAGGAGGCCGACTGGAGCACGGCCGTCGCCACCGCCAAGGAGGCCTTCGGAAAGCTCGACGGGCTGGTCAACAACGCGGGGATCCTGCGCTTCAACGAGCTGGTGAGCACCCCCCTGGCGGAGTTCCAGCAGGTGGTGCAGGTGAATCAGGTCGGCGCCTTCCTGGGGATGAAGGCCGTGATCCCCGAACTGGAGGCGGCCGGCGGCGGCACGATCGTCAACACCGCCTCGTACACGGCGCTGTCCGGGATGTCCTTCCTGACCTCCTACGCCGCGACCAAGGCGGCGATCGTGGCGATGACGCGGGTCGCGGCGATGGAGCTGGCGGGCAAGGGCATCCGGGTCAATGCGATGTGCCCGGGCGCCATCGACACCCCGATGACCAATCCCGCCCAACTCGACCCGGACGCGGATCCCGAGGCGACCTCGGAGGCGGTGGCCGGGCTCTACCGGAAGCTCGTACCGATGGGCCGGATCGGGCGGCCGGAGGAGGTCGCCAGGCTGGCGCTGTTCCTGTCGTGCGAGGACTCCTCGTACATCACGGGGCAGCCCTTCGTCATCGACGGCGGGTGGCTGTCGGGGGTCCCGGGGTTCTCCGCTAGCTGATGGGCCGTCAGCTATTGACGGTGTGGGCGGTCGGTGCGACAGTCGATCGTACGCTGATCTGACGCAGTGTCAGATCCCTGGTAGGGAGTGAACCGCCGTGGAATTCGGACTCTTTGTGCAGGGATATGTGCCCTCCGCGCGGGTGCAGGCCGACCCGGAGGCCGAGCACCACGCGCTGATCGAGGAGACCGAGTACGTCATCCAGGCCGACAAGTCCGGCTTCAAGTACGCCTGGGCCTCCGAGCACCACTTCCTGGAGGAGTACTCACACCTCTCGGCGAACGACGTCTTCCTGGGGTACCTCGCGCACGCGACCGAGCGCATCCACCTGGGCTCGGGAATCTTCAACCCGCTGCCGCAGGTCAATCACCCGGTCAAGGTCGCCGAGAAGGTGGCCATGCTCGACCACCTCTCGCGCGGCCGGTTCGAGTTCGGGTCCGGGCGTGGCGCGGGGAGTCACGAGATCCTCGGCTTTCTGCCGGGCATCACCGACATGAACCACACCAAGGAGATCTGGGAAGAGACGATCGCCGAATTCCCCAAGATGTGGTTGCAGGACGAATACCAGGGCTTCCAGGGGAAGCACTGGTCGCTGCCGCCGCGCAAGGTGCTGCCCAAGCCGTACGGGACTTCCCACCCGGCGATGTGGTACGCCGCCGGGTCGCCGTCCTCGTACGCCATGGCCGCGAAGAAGGGCCTGGGGGTGCTCGGCTTCAGTGTGCAGAAGGTTTCCGACATGGAGTGGGTCGTCGAGTCGTACAAGACCGCGATCAAGGAGGCCGAGCCGGTCGGCGGTTTCGTCAACGACAACGTGATGGTCACCTCCACGGCCATCTGCGCCGAGACCCACGAGAAGGCGGTCGAGATCGCGATCGGCGGCGGGCTCAACTATCTGCAGTCGCTGCTCTTCCGCTACCACGACACGTTCCCGCGCCCGGAGGGCATCCCGGAGTGGCCGGAGCTGCTGCCCGACTACACCGAGGAGATCGTCGAGCTGCTGATCGCCGAGGAGCTGATGATCTGCGGGGATCCGGACGAGGTGTTCCGGCAGTGCAAGCGGTGGGAGCAGGCGGGGGCCGACCAGCTGTCCTTCGGGCTGCCCATCGGCATCTCCCACGAGGACACGATGAACACGATCAAGCTGATCGGCGAGCATGTGATCCCCAAGATCGACACAGACCCCGTCCACCGTACGACCCGCTTCCGCCAGGCGGCGGACGGCTGACGACGCCTTGCGGTGGGCCGGCCACGGCCTCGTGCGGCGGTCCTCCCTCAGCCACGGGCTCCGTCCCGCTGCGGTGGGCTGGCCGCGGTCTGGGGCGGTGGGCTGGTGGAGAGGGGCCGGGGGCGGCCGTGCCGTTGCGCCCCGCGGAACGCGGTGTGCCGGCTGCAGGGCAGGCGGGGCACCGGAGGGGACGGCGGCATCCCGGGCCGCCGTCCCGATCGCGGTCCCGGCCGGAGGCCGGTTCGCGGCGGCGGCCCGCCGCGTTGGACTCCGGCCGGGGCCACCCAGGCAACCGGACTGGGGCTGTCGGGATGGCGGGGGACGCCTGAAGAACATCGCATCGTGAAGGGACGCAGGCATGCTGGACCACCTGATCAAGGGCGCCACCGTCGTGGACGGCACCGGTGCGCCCTCCCGTGTCGCCGATGTCGGCATCCGCGACGGGCGCATCGCGGTCGTCGCCGATGCCGGGTCTGTCACGGAGGCAGCCCGGAGCGTTGAAGACGCCACGGGGCTCGTGCTGACCCCGGGCTTCGTCGACCCGCACACGCACTACGACGCCCAGCTCTTCTGGGACCCGTACGCCACGCCCTCCATGAACCACGGCGTGACCACCGTCGCGGGCGGAAACTGCGGGTTCACGCTCGCGCCGCTGAACCCCGACCGGCCCGAGGACGCCGACTACACGCGCCGGATGATGAGCAAGGTCGAGGGCATGTCCCTGGTGGCCCTCGAGGAGGGCGCACCGTGGAACTGGCACACCTTCGGCGAGTACCTCGACGCACTGGAGGGGCGAACCGCCGTCAATGCCGGGTTCATGGTGGGGCACTGCGCGCTGCGCCGGTACGTCATGGGTCCGGACGCGATCGGCGGCCGCCCCACGTCCGAGCAGCTGGAGCAGATGGTCCGGCTCTTCCACGAGGCGATGGACGCCGGGGCGTGGGGGCTGTCGACGACCCAGTCCGCCACGCACTCCGACGGCGACGGCAAGCCCGTCGCCTCGCGGCATGCCGGGCCGGCCGAACTGCTCGCACTCTCCCGAGCCATCGCCGAGCACGAGGGCACTCAACTGGAGGCGATCGTCGCCGGCTGCCTGGATCAGTTCTCGGACGCGGAGATCGATCTGTTCGTGGAGATGACCGCCGCTGCCGGGCGCCCGCTGAACTGGAACGTGCTCACCGTCGACGCGGCCGTGCCCGAGCGCGTGCCGCGCCAGCTCCTCGCCTCCGAGCGGGCCCGCAAGGCGGGCGGCCGGATCGTCGCGCTGACCATGCCGATCCTCACGCCCATGAACATGTCGCTGGGCACGTTCTGCGCACTCAACCTCATCCCCGGATGGGGCGAGATCCTCGGCCTGCCGGTACCGGAGCGGATCGCGAAGCTGCGTGACCCGGCCGTACGGGCCGAGATGCTGCGTCGCGCGGACAGCAAGGAGGCCGGTGTCTTCCGGCGGCTCGCGAACTTCGGGCGGTACGTCATCGGCGACACCTACTCCGAGGCCAACGCCGGGCTCAGCGGTCGCGTCGTCCGCGACATCGCCGCCGAGCGCGGCCAGGACCCCTTCACCTGCCTCGTGGAGATCTGCGCCGCGGACGAGCTGCGTACGGTGCTGTGGCCGATGCCGACCGACAACGACCCGGCGAGCTGGGAGCTGCGGCGGCAGACCTGGGAGCACGAGGACGTCATGCTGGGCGGCTCGGACGCCGGGGCGCACCTGGACCGGATGTGCGGGGCGCCGTACACCACGCGCTTCTTGGGGGACTGCCTGCGCGGGCGGAAGCTGGTCGGCCTGGAGCGGGCCGTGCGGATGCTCACCGACGATCCGGCGCAGTTGTTCGGGCTGCGGGACCGGGGCCGGGTGGCGGAGGGCCACTATGCGGACCTGGTGCTCCTCGACCCCGAGCGGGTCGACGCCGGGCCGGCGCGACTGGTCCACGACCTGCCGGGCGACAGCCCGCGGCTGGATTCGCGGGCGGTCGGCGTGGTGAGTGTGCGGGTGAACGGCGTGGAGACCGTCCGGGACGACGAGCTGACTGGCGCGATTCCGGGCCGCGTACTGCGCTCGGGCCGGGACACACGGACCGTGAGCACGGTGAGCTGAAAGTAGTTGCCGGAAATTTTGAAATCGGGCAAAATGGGCGAGGCTGCGGTTCTCGCATCGCGGAAGGTCTCTCCCGGGCCTTGCAATGCCGGACTGAATCGGCTTACAGCTTTCTGTTGCTAGATCATTAAAGGTGGACGTTTTCGAAATGAAGGTTTGTCTGAGCGGAGTCCGATTCTCCGGATACGGATACAGCACCGCTTAACGTCCCGTTCATGGTTCAGGCAGCAGTACGGCCTCAGGCCGAAGACACGGTACGGAGCTCCGGCGCCGCGCAGTCACCCTCGGGTGAGGTGCGCAGCAAGGGGCTCAGCAACAACTCGGTAGGCCTCCTCGGCGGCACGGTCATCGGCATCTCGACCGTCGCGCCGGTCTACGTCCTCACGGCAACGCTCGGCCCCACGGTGACCGAAGTCGGGCTCCAGATGCCCGCCCTCTTCCTCGCCGGATTCATCCCGATGCTCCTGGTGGCCTTCGCCTACCGCGAGCTGAACAAGGCAATGCCGGACTGCGGCACCTCCTTCACCTGGTCCGTAAAGGCGTTCGGGCCGAAGATCGGCTGGCTGTGCGGCTGGGGCCTGTTGATGGCCACCGTCGTGGTGCTGTCCAACCTCGCCGGTGTGGCCACGTCCTTCTGCTATCTCTTCCTCGGAGAAGTGACGGGCAGCGCAGGTGTAGCGGCACTGGACGAGAACAAGCCCGTCCACATCCTGACCACGCTGGCCTTCGTCGCCGTCGCCACCTGGATCAGCTACCGCGGCATCACCGCCACCAAGTGGCTGCAGTACGCCCTGGTCGGCCTGCAGTTGATCGTGCTCGCCATGTTCATCGTCATGGCTCTCGGCACATCCGGTGACGTGGCGGGCTCGATCGACTTCTCCTGGTCCTGGATGAACCCGTTCGGCGTGGAGTCCTTCACCGCCTTCACCGCCGGCCTTTCCCTGGCGATCTTCATGTACTGGGGCTGGGACACCTGTCTGTCGGTCAACGAGGAGAGCACCGGCAGCAGCAAGACGCCGGGCCGGGCCGCCATGCTCGCCATCGTCGTGGTCGTCGCCTCGTACCTGCTCACCGCCGTCGCCGCCCAGATGTACGCCGGCGTCGGCGAGAAGGGCACCGGCCTCGGCAACCCGGACACCGCGGACAACGTCTTCGCCACCCTCGCCGGGCCCATCATGGGCCCCGGCCTCGGCGTGCTGCTCTTCGTCGCCGTCCTGGCCAGCGCCGCTGCGAGTCTCCAGACCACCTTCATCCCGGTGGCCCGCACCGCCCTGGCGATGTCCACCTACAAGGCCCTCCCGGCCTCCTTCGCTTCGGTCCACCCGCGCTTCAAGACCCCTGGCCGCGCCACCATCGCGGCGGGCGTCGTCACCGGCGTCTTCTACACGGCGATGACGCTGCTCAGCGAGAACGTCCTGCTGGACACCATCTACGCACTGGGCCTGATGATTTGCTTCTACTACGCGATCACGGCCTTCGCCTGTGTCTGGTACTTCCGCCGCGAGCTGACGAACTCCGTGCGTGACCTGCTGGTCAAGGGCGTTCTTCCGGGGCTGGGCGGCCTGATGCTGACCGGCGTGTTCCTCCAGACCCTCAAGGACATCTGGGACCCGGCCTACGGCAGCGGCGGGTCCGTGTTCGGCGTCGGCAGCGTCTTCGTCATCGGCGTCGGCCTGCTCCTCCTCGGCGTCGCACTGATGCTGGTGATGCAGCGCCGCAGCCCGGAGTTCTTCCGCGGCGAGGTGCTGACCCAGTCGACTCCGGCTCTCGTCGTCGAAGACTGAGTCGTTCCGAACTGATTCATCCCGAGGGCTGCCCCGCCGAGGGCTATTCCCTGCCGAGGAAGATCGGGTTCGTCAGTGCGGCCATCGCGCCCGGCAGGCCGGAGGTCCCTCCGCCTGCCGGGCGGTGCCGTATCTCCGCCCGAACATAGGCGGCGTACTGCGGTGTCGTACGCCATTCGACCGTGCCGGGGCCGGACGCGGGCAGCTCCGTGCTGTACAGCAGGCCCTGATCGGTGATGAAGCGGGCCGAGCAGCCCGGGGCGGCACCCGACACCTCCAGTCGGACCGTCACCTCCTCGTCCCGGTCCACCATCAGGCGCTCGCCGATCCCCGCGTGCCGGCCCCGGCCACCCGCGGCCGAGAACGACAGGTTCAGCGACGAGGACTCCGCGATCCAGCTGCGCCCGGCCCGTATCCCCTCCAGAATCGCCGACCGCGACAAGTCGTCGGCGAGGACGACGGTCTGCGGATGGCCCACCACCTGCGGCTCGCGGTGGGCATCGCTGTTGCCCATGGCCGGCAGCCAGCGTCGTCCCCCGCCTTCCCCTGGCTCTCCCGCGGGCACCCCCACCGACCCGCGGGACCCGGCGCGCACTGTCGCCACCAGCGTGTTGTCCCATTCGGCGATCGTCACCTCGTCGTCCGGCGTGTACGGGCCGTTCCACACCTCCACCGCGTCGGCGGCGTTCAGTCCGAACTTCCAGTTGCAGCCGACGCAGGTGGCGTGCGGATGGGCGGGGACCACCAGGCCGCCCGCCTCGCGGATCTTCCGGGAGAAGCGGCCGAACGCGTTGTCCCGGGCGCGGTAGCGCCAGTCGATGAAGGTGCCCGCGTCGGTACCGAGCGCCACCACATGGCCGTTGCGCGTGGTGACCTCTTCCCCCGCCAGGATCAGCAGGTCGTCACCCCACAGCCCGTCCCACGCCCCATGGCCCGAGCTGGTGTTGTGCTCGGTCGTGGTGATGAAGTCCAGCCCCGCGGCGCGCGCCGCCGCGGCCACCTCGGCCGGGGTGCGCCGCCCGTCCGAGTGCACGGTGTGGAGATGGCAGTCACCGCGGTACCACGCCCGGCCGCGCCCCCTCGCCCGCTGCGGCGGGTACACCGGCTTCGGCGTCCGGCCCGGCTCCCCGTACCGCAGGGTGATCGTGACCTCGTAGTTCATCCCCTGGGGCGCGACCGTGTACGGGCCGAGGACCACATGCCAGATGCCGGGCCTGATGGGACCGGCGAGGTACGCGGGCGTCGCCTCCTCCGCGCTGATCGCGAACTCTGTGCGGAACCCGCCCGACCAGCCCCGGAACCCCCGTCCCCCCAGGTCCGTCCCGCGCTCGTCGAAGATCCCGATGTCGCAGGCGTTCCCCTGCGTCCCCGGCGGTACGGCAGGCTTGTCGTACGTATAGGAGACGGCGATCTCCCGCACGCCGCGCGGCACTTCGACGGGCAGGTACACGAAGTCCGGTGCACCGGTCGGCAGGTGGCCGGTGACCTTCCGCGTCTCCTGTCCGCCGACGTCGCGTTCCTCGCCCCGGGCGAACGTCACAGTTCCGAGCGTAAGCGCCCCTGTCGCCCCGGCGACAGCCGAAAGTCTGAGTACATCCCGCCGCTGCATTCCGTTACCCCCAGTGCCCGACCTGTCACTGACACCGTTCTACGCGCTCGTGACACGCTAGAGAAGGCCTGTGGATAACTCGGCGACAGTGGGAGAACATACGCGTGACCACAGCCGCCCACCGACACACGTCACCGTCCCCCCGGACGCCGTCCGCGGGATGCCCCGGACCGACGCGGAGGTGCCCACGTCCATGCGGATCTCGACGACCATCTTCCTCACCGACGAGACGATCACCCCCGTACGCCTCGCCCAGGAGCTGGAGCAGCGCGGATTCGCCGGGCTCTACCTCCCCGAGCACACCCACATCCCGGTCAGCCGCGAGAGCCCCTACCCGGCCGGCGGTCCCCTCCCGCGCGAATACGGCCGCACACTCGACCCCTTTGTGGCCCTCGGTCAGGCCGCCGCCGTCACCGAGCGGATCACCCTCGCCACCGGTGTCACCCTCGTCGCCGAGCACGACCCCATCGTCCTCGCCAAGCAGGTCGCCACCCTCGACTTCCTCTCCGGCGGGCGGGTCACCTTCGGCGTCGGCCTCGGCTGGAACGTGGAGGAAGCCGCCGACCATGGCGTGGACTGGCCGCGCCGCCGGGCGCTGGTCCGTGACCGGCTGGCCCTGATGCGCGCCCTGTGGGCCCAGGAGCCGACTGGGTACGAGGGTGAGTTCGGGTCCGTGAGCGCCTGTCACGCCCACCCCAAACCGGTGCAGAAGCCTCGGGAGCGCAAGGACGCGCCGCCGCTCACGGGCCCCCGCACCCTCCTCGGCGGCGCCGCAGGCCCCCGCCTCTTCGCCCATGTCGCGGAGTACGCGGACGGCTGGCTGCCGGTCGGCGGCCGTGGCCTGACCGAGTCCCTGCCCGCCCTGCGCGAGGCCTGGCAGCAGGCCGGCCGGGGCGAAGAGGGCCCGCAGGTCGTCCCGTACGCCGTGCGGCCGTCGCCCGGAAAGCTCGCCCACTTCCGCGACCTCGGCCTGACGGAGGTCGTCCTCCAACTCCCGTCCGCGGACGACACGGAGGTCCTGCGCACCCTCGACGCGTACGCCCAGTACCTGTAATCCCGTCAGCCGGACGACCGGCCCTATTCCCGGCATACGGCGCGTACGGCCGTGATCAGACGCACAACCTCCCGCGCGCCGGGGAGCCGTCCCGGCGACGGGGCCGCTCGTATCCTCGTGGGATGACGACGAGCGCGCAGGGGCCCGACCGGCCCAGCCGGTCCGAACGGCCCCAGCAGCCGGCCCCGACGGCGAACGCCATGCGGCGGGCGCTGCGCCGTGCCCGCGACGGCGTGGCACTGGACGTCACCGAAGCGGCGGTGTTGCTGCAGGCGCGGGGCGAGGACTTGGCGGATCTGTGCGCCTCCGCCGCGCGGGTGCGGGACGCGGGCCTTGAGGCCGCGGGCCGCTCCGGCGTCATCACGTACTCCAAGAGCGTCTTCATCCCGCTGACCCGGCTGTGCCGCGACACGTGCCACTACTGCACCTTCGCCACCGTCCCCGGCAAGCTGCGCCGCGCGGGACACGGGATGTTCATGTCCCCGGACGAGGTCCTGAGCATCGCCCGGCGCGGCGCCGAACTGGGCTGCAAGGAGGCGCTGATCACCCTGGGGGACCGACCAGAGGACCGCTGGCCGGAGGCGCGCGAGTGGCTGGAGGCAGAAGGGTACGACGACACCATCGCGTACGTACGGGCCATGGCGATCCGCATCCTGGAGGAGACCGGGCTGCTGCCGCACCTCAACCCCGGTGCCCTGTCCTGGACGGACTTCCAGCGGCTCAAGCCGGTCGCCCCGTCGATGGGCATGATGCTGGAGACCACGGCAGAACGGCTGTGGAGCGAGCCCGGCGGACCGCACTACGGCTCCCCGGACAAGGAGCCCGCCGTCCGGCTGCGGGTCCTGGAGGACGCCGGGCGCAGCTCCGTGCCCTTCACCAGCGGGCTGCTGATCGGGATCGGGGAGACGTACCAGGAGCGCGCGGAGTCGCTCTTCGCGCTGCGTCGCATCTCCCGTGCGTACCACGGCATCCAGGAACTCATCATGCAGAACTTCCGCGCCAAACCGGACACGGCGATGCGCGGGATGCCGGACGCGGAACTGGACGAACTGGTCGCCACCGTCGCCGTGGCCCGGCACATCATGGGTCCTTCCGCCTGCCTCCAGGCGCCGCCGAACCTGGTGGACGACCAGTACGCGGCGCTCATCGGCGCCGGTATCGACGACTGGGGCGGGGTCTCCCCGATCACCCCGGACCACGTCAACCCCGAGCGGCCGTGGCCGCAGATCGACGAACTCGCCGAGCGCTCCGCCGCCGCCGGCTTCGCCCTGCGTGAACGCCTCGCCGTCTACCCTGAGTTCATCCAGCGCGGCGAGCCTTGGCTGGACCCCCGGCTGCTGCCGCACGTACGGGCGCTGGCCGATCCGGAGACGGGGCTGGCACGGGCGGATGTGACGGTCGAGGGCCGCCCCTGGCAGGAGCCCGACGACGTCTTCGTCGCCTCGGGCCGCACCGACCTCCACCACAGCATCGACACCGACGGCCGTGTCTCCGACCGCCGTGACGACTTCGACGAGGTGTACGGCGACTGGGAGGCGCTGCGGGAGGCGGCCGCGCCGATGATGGTGCCCGGGCCCGCCCCCGGCCTGCCGCACGGGCAACCAGACCGCGCCGAAGTCCTCCAGCCGACGCCCGGTGGGAGTACCCCCAGCGGCATGGGGAACCCCATGGAGAGTGCGTCCGGGCGAGGAGGGAGGATCGACGCCGATCTGCGGTCCGCGCTCTCGGTCGCCGCGGACGACCCCGTCCGGCTGACCGACTCCGCGGCCCTGGCCCTGCTGCACGCCGAAGGACCGGCGTTGGACGCGCTCTGCCGGATCGCCGACGACCTGCGCCGCGATGTCGTCGGCGACGATGTGACGTACATCGTCACGCGCAACATCAACTTCACCAATGTCTGCTACACCGGGTGCCGCTTCTGTGCCTTCGCCCAGCGCCGCACCGACGCCGACGCGTACACCCTCTCCCTCGCGCAGGTCGCCGACCGCGCGCAGCAGGCCTGGGACGTCGGCGCGGTCGAGGTCTGCATGCAGGGCGGCATCCACCCGGACCTGCCCGGCACGGCGTACTTCGACATCGCGCGCGCCGTGAAGGAGCGCGTCCCCGGCATGCATGTGCACGCCTTCTCCCCCATGGAGGTGGCCAACGGCGCCACCCGTACCGGAATGTCGATCCGCGAGTGGCTGAGCGCCGCGAAGGAGGCGGGACTCGACACCATCCCGGGCACGGCGGCCGAGATCCTCGACGACGAGGTCCGCTGGATCCTCACCAAAGGCAAGCTCCCGGCCGACACCTGGGTCGAGGTGGTCAAGACCGCCCATGCGCTGGGGATCCGGTCCTCCTCCACGATGATGTACGGCCACGTCGACCAGCCCCGCCACTGGCTCGGTCACCTGCGGCTGCTCGCCGAGATCCAGCAGGCGGCGCTGGCCGAGAACCACCAGGGGTTCACGGAGTTCGTCACCCTCCCCTTCGTCCACACCAACGCCCCGGTGTATCTGGCCGGTATCGCCCGCCCCGGCCCGACGATGCGCGACAACCGTGTCGTCACGGCGATGGCGCGGCTGCTCCTCCACCCGTACATCACCAACATTCAGACCAGTTGGGTGAAGCTGGGTGCGGAGGGCGCGGCGGAGATGCTGCGGTCCGGGGCCAACGACCTCGGCGGGACGCTGATGGAGGAGACCATCTCCCGGATGGCCGGCTCCCGTTACGGCTCGTATCGCTCGATCAAGGACCTGACCGCCATCGCGGACACGGCGGGCCGCCCCGCCCGCCCCCGTACGACCACGTACGGAGAGGTCCCCGCGGAACGCCGCGAGGCGGCCTTCGCCTCCGACGGCCGCCTCCCGGAGCTGCTGCCCGTGCTGGGCGAGGAGAGCGCCCACAACTCGGCGCGGTAACGCGTCGGTCGCTGCCTCCCGGTTTCAGGGAGTGATCGAAGAAGTGTCGTGGGTGACTGCTCACATTCCTCCACAGGCTCGGAACCGACCGTTCTCCTTCGATTACAGTGCCGCCAGGGAGGTACAGACGGACTGACCGTACGGCTTCGGGAACGGGATCGGGTCAGCGATCGGGAGGAACGCAGTGAGCGCAGCAGGCACAGCCGTATGGGGCCGCGCCGAGCAGCAGGACTTCCGCAGCCGGGTGCGCGGCTGTCTGCTCGGCGGCGCGATCGGCGATGCGCTCGGCGCCGGCGTCGAGTCCGCCTCGCTGGAGAACATCCGCAAGGAGCACGGCGCCGACGGCCTCACCGACTACGTCCCCGCGTACGGACGGCGCGGCGCCGTCACCGACGAAACCCAGATGACCCTGTTCACCGTGGACGGGCTGATACGCGCGCAGGTCCGCCGCGACACCGGCGCCTGGCACCCGCCCACCGACGTATACCGCGCGCATCTGCGCTGGGCCGTCACTCAGCGCGAATGGGGACCGGACGAGCGCCGCACGGACGACGGCTGGCTCGCCCGCGAGGAGTGGCTCTACGCCCTCCGCGAGCCGGACCGCACCTGTCTCGCCGGACTCGGCGACGACGCCATGGGCACCCTGGACAAGCCCAAGAGCCCGGACGCCAAGGGCTGCGGAGCGGTCGTCCGTTCCGCTCCCTTCGGTCTGCTGGTGGGCTGGGAGCCGCAGCTCGTGTTCCAGCTCGCCGTGGAGTGCGCCGCCCAGACCCACGGCCATCCCACCGGCCACCTCGCGGCGGGCGCCTTCGCCGTCGTGGTCCACGGCCTCGCCCGCGGTGACGACCTCGACAGCGCCGTCCAGCACGCACTCCGCCAGCTGTCCACCCGCCCCGGACACGAGGAGACCACCGATGCGCTGCGCCAGGCCCTCGGCGCCGTACGGCAGGGTCTTCCCTCCGCCGCCCGCGTCGAGTCGCTGGGCCAGGGCTGGCATGCGGCGGAGGCCCTCGCGATCGGCGTGTACTGCGCCCTCGTCGCCGAGGACGTGCGCCACGGCCTCCTGCTCTCCGTCAACCACGGGGGCGACTCCGACGGCACCGGCTCCGTCTGCGGCAGTCTGCTGGGCGTCATGCACGGCGAAACGGCCCTCCCGCCCGGCTGGCTGGCCGAACTGGAGGGCCGCTCCACGATTCTGGAACTCGCGGACGACTTCGCCATGGAGATGACCCAGGGCCCGGCACTCCACGGCCCGGCGGTCTCCTCCCCGGGCTGGCTCGCCCGCTACCCGCGGGCCTGACCCGGCCCGGTCCCTACTGCGGGTACCTCCCCCCGGCGTTAGCTCGGGGGGAGGGCAGGTCAGTCCTTCGTCGCCCCCGGCGCCACCGCGTCCCCGGCCGGCGCGGGTACCGGAACAGCTGCGGCAGCGCCCGAATCGTCGTCGTCCGAGTTGATCCGGGCCAGCACCGCATCCCGCTCGGGGGTGGCCTCCGGCTTGATGAAGCCGATCAGGACGTAGAGAACCAGCGATATGGCCAGCGGCGACACGATCTGGATCTGGAGCTCGACCCCGTCGAGCCCGTAGTTCGTCAGCCAGAAGGCGAACAGCCCTGCCGCCCACGACACCAGTGCCGCCGTCGGGCCGGACCTGCGCAACGGCCGCAGCATGCCGAGCATGAACGGGATGGCGATCGGGCCCATCAGCCCCGCCACCCACTTGATGACGACCGTGATGATGTCCTTGAAGGTCGGCGAATTGACCTGTGTTGCGATCGCCATGGACAGCGCCAGGAAGGAGACCGTCGACAGCCGTGCCGCGAGCAGTCCGGCCCGCATGGACCAGCTGCGCGCCTTCACCGAGATGACCGGTGCGATGTCGCGGGTGAAGACGGCCGCGATGGCGTTGGCATCGGACGAGCACATGGCCATCGTGTGCGAGAAGAAGCCGACGATCACCAGACCCAGCAGGCCGTGCGGCAGCAGCTGCTCGGACATCAGCGCGTACGAGTCGGAGGCGTCCGGCTTCTCGGCCTTGACCAGCAGCGGGGCGACCCACATCGGGAAGAAGAGGACCAGCGGCCAGAAGAACCACAGCGCCGCCGAGAGCCGCGCCGAACGAGTGGCCTCGTGGGCGCTCGATGTGGCCATGTAGCGCTGGGCCTGGTTCCACATACCGCCGTTGTACTCGAACGTCTTGATGAAGAGATAGGCGAGCAGGAAGGTCACCGTGAACGGGCCGGTCGTCGGCTCCGTGTGGCTGGCCGGGAGGTCGTCCCAGACCGTCCACAGCGAGCTGAAGCCGCCGAGCTCGACCATGACGGCGACGAGCATGGCGATCCCGGCCAGGAACTGGATGACGAACTGGCCGAGTTCGGTCAGCGCGTCCGCCCACAGGCCACCGACCGTGCAGTAGACGCCGGTCACCACGCCGGTGATGAGGATGCCCTGGTTGAGGGAGACGCCGGTGAACACGGACAACAGGGTGGCGATGGCTGCCCACTTGGCGCCCACGTCCACGATCTTCAGCAGCACGCCGGACCAGGCCAGCGCCTGTTGTGTCGGAATGTTGTAGCGGTTCTTCAGGTATTCCAGCGGTGAGGCCACATGCAGCCGGGACCGCAGCCGGTTCAGCCGGGGCGCGAAGAGCTTCGCCCCGATGGCGATTCCGACCGCGATCGGGAAGGACCACGTCACGTAAGAGGTGACGCCGTACTGGTACGCGATGCCGGCGTAACCGGTGAACATCACCGCGCTGTAGCCCGACATGTGGTGCGAGATGCCCGAGAGCCACCACGGCATCTTGCCGCCCGCGGTGAAGAAGTCGCTGACATCGCCGACGCGCTTGTGGGACCAGACGCCGATGGCGATCATCACGCCGAAGTAGCCGATGAGTACGGCCCAGTCGAGACTGTTCATGCCCCCTCCAGGGGTCCGCCTTGTGAACGGGGAGCGCACTTCGCCGGTACGTCCGCCGGGGGCGATGCCCCGTACGGGAGCGGGGACTTCCGGGATTGAACCGCTTGATCGGGCGGGTGGTCAAGGGTGCTTGCGGTCACGAATATGAACTCGGATCAGAAAGTCGAACGTTTTTTGCTTGTTCTTGACCCTCGGGGGCGTTGTCTACCGCATGCCCGCGAACCCACGATGAGCGGGCACTTCGCCAGCAACCGACCGGGCCGAAGGGCCGCACGGGCCACGGGAACCCGTGCGGAGGAGGGGAGGGGACGCAGGTATCAGACGCACGTACCGGACGCGCCGCACGAGCCGTCGGCTCGGCTGTCAGCGCATCAGTTCACCGGCGTTGACCAGCAGCGACTGGCCGGTGATCGCCCGCGCCCGGTCGGAGGCCAGAAAGACCGCGGCCTCCGCCACGTCCCGGTCCGTGGCCAGTTCCGGCAGCGCCATCCGCTCGGTGAGCCGGCTCAGTACCTCGTCCTCGGCCACCCCCTCGGTGTGCGCCGTCAACTGGACGTACGCCTGCACCGGCGGGCCCCACATCCAGCCGGGCTGCACGGTGTTGACCCGGATGTGGTGCGGGCCCAGCTCGCGGGCGAGGGAGTACATCGCGGAGACGAGTGCCCCCTTGGACGCCGCGTACGCCGCCTGCTGGACCTGAGACGGTGCGGCGACCGAGGACTGGGTGCCGATGATGACGACCGAGCCGCCACCGCGCTCCTTCATCTCGGGCAGGCAGGCTCGCGTCATCCGCAGCGTGCCCAGCAGGTTCACATCCAGCACCTTCGCCCACGACGCGAAGTCGGCGTCCGCCAGCCCGCCGAAGTACGCATCGAGCGCGGCCACATGGACCACGGCGTCGATCCGTCCGAACCGCTCGACCGCCAGCTCTGCGAGCGCCGCGCACTGCTCCTCGTCACCGATGTCGGTCGACCGCCATGCGGTGCGTTCCTCGGAAGGGTCGATCTCCGCGGCGGTCTTGGCGAGGTTCGCCTCGGTGCGCGCGCCGAGCACGACGCGGGCGCCGTCCCGTACGCACGTGGCGGCCACCTGGTGGCCGAGGCCGGCGCCGACCCCGGACACGATCACGGTCTTGCCCCGCAGCAGCATGGTCGCCTCCCGGCAGCCGATTTTCAGCCCCCGTCTCTGACGCACCGTCAGAATAAGCCGTTTCCGTGGGGGAGGCCAGGGTGGTGCGCGCCTGTATGTGACCACTTCCCCGGGCGTCTGCCGCGACTCTCGCGTTCTGATGCTCCGTCAGCTAGACCTGTTGGCATGACTGACGACACACGCAGCGAGCTCTACGCCGAGCTGGCCTCCGTCGGGCCGTACGGCGTGCGCCCGGGCCACGCCCTGATCACGATGGTCGAGCCGCACCCGGGACATGAGTACGCGTACAACCGCTGGTACGAGGACGACCACTTCATCGCCGGGGCCATGGCCATGCCGTGGATCTACGCAGGCCGCCGCTGGGTCGCGACCCGCGAACTGCAGCTGCTTCGCTACCCGGAGAAGTCGGCCGTCGCCCAACCCGTCACCACGGGCTGCTACATCTCCGTCTACTGGATCACGGACGGGCGCTACGACGACCACATGCGATGGACCGTCGGCATCAACCGGCGGCTGAATCGCGACGGTCGCGTCCACCAGGCCCGTACGCATGTGTTCACGGCGTTCCAGGACCACGAGGCGACCGTCTACCGCGACGGGGCCGCTGGACCGCGGGACTTCCACGCCCTGGACCACCCGTACGCCGGCCTGGTCGTGGAGGTCATCGACGCGGACGGCCCGGAGCAGCGGGCGGAGCTGCTGGAGTGGCTGCGGGCGAAGCATCTGCCGAAGCGGCTGGCGGGGTCCCCTGCGGCGATGGTCACGGTCTTCCGTCCGACGCCGTTGCCGCTGGACCGCATGTCGTACGTCCAGCAGGTGGAGGGGGTCGACACCCGGCTGACTCTGCTGTGGTTCGTCGAGCGCGACCCCCGCGCATGCTGGCAGGAGCACTTCGGTGGACTCGACGAGGAGGTCGCCGCATCCGATCTGGGCCGGGTCGAGCTGGTCGCTCCCTTCATCCCGACGATTCCCGGGACCGACCGCTATGTGAACGAGCTGCGCTGAGCGGGCAGGGCCGAGCCCCCTCGGCCGGGACGGCGGGCCAGTCGAGAGGGCTCCGGATCGCGCTGTGTGAGTTCTTGCGACGTGTTGTGGGGATCGGGCCGGACTCTTGGTCCGTTGGTCCGTCGGATGACCGAGTGGGTCAGTCGAGGTCGAACACCCCCTCACTGACGTCTGCCACGAAGGCCGTCCAGGTCTCGGGGCCGAACGCCAGAGAAGGACCTTCGGGGTCCTTCGAGTCGCGCACCGCGATCGTCCGGACAGTGGGGGACTTGACCTCGACGCACGCGCCATTGCCGCCGGAGTACGAGGACTTGGTCCACGTGTCCGTAGCGCCTTGCTGAATTGCCATGTCTGCTCCGGTTGTGCCAGTTGGTGAGATGAGACGCCCCATCGGGAACGCGTGATCGACGCTACTCGCCAACATCGTCTTCCGGGGCGGTCATTCACTCGACCGGATGGCATATCCCATGGCGCACTTAGGAATTGAGTGAATCGGGTGTACCCTGCCCGATTCTCGGACGCCCACCGCTGTTCAGCAGGTGATGCCGGGGGGATCAGCGGGCGTACTCCTTGGCCGCCTCGATGATGAACTCCCGGGACTGGCCGACATTCAGGGCCTGCGCCCGCAAGTGCTCGTACATGACGCTGTAGCTCTGGACGTCGTTGGCCTTCTCCAGGTACAGGTCGCTCGTCACGCCCTCGAGGTAGACCACGCTCGAGTCGGCGGCGTCGGGGAACTCGAGGATCGCGTACTGCCCGTTCACACCCGGGTGCGCGCCCATCGCGAACGGCATCACCTGCACGGTCACATGGGGCATCTGGGAGAGTTCGGCCAGCTGCTCGAGCTGTTCCCGCATGACGTCCCGGCTGCCAACGATGCGCCGCAGAGCCGATTCGTCGAGCACCGCCCACAGCCGGAGCGGTGACTCCTCGGCGTGGATGCGCTCCTGGCGCCTGAGCCGGACCTGGACCCGCTTGTCGATCTCGGCGGACGCGGCCTCGGGCAGCGCGCCGGTGATCAGTGCTTCCGCGTACGACGGGGTCTGCAGCAGGCCGGGCACCATCTGCGGCTCGTAGACACGCAGCGACGCGGCATCCGTCTCCAGGCCGATGTAGACGCTGTACGGGATGTCACCGAACGCGTGCCACCAGCCTTGTTGGCGGGAATCCTTGGCCATCTGCATCAGCGAGTCGACGATCCGGTGGTCCTCGACCTCGTAGACCCCGCACAGATCGCGGACATCGCGCTGACTGATGCTGCGCCGGCCGTTCTCCAGCCGACTGATCTTCGACTGGGAGACCAGCAGCCGCTCCGCCACCTCTTCGGCCGTCATGCCCTTGAGCTCGCGGAGCCTGCGCAGCTCCTGGCCCAAGCGGCGACGCCTGACGGTGGGATTGACGTTGGACGCCACGGGGACTGCACCTCCGACTTGTACCGCTGTTTGTTCAGCAGACTGCCATCGTTGGCCATGACGGCGCTGGAAAATGGCAACAGAGGGTCCCGGTTCGAGCACAAAAGGCTACTCCCCCAGCTAACGCTGGGGGTGCCCCCACGGGCTGATGGCCAACTCGTCAACTCGTCAACCGCCACCGTGCCGACTCGCCGGCTCGGAGCGCGGCCGGTGCCCGACGGTGTGCGCCCCGACGGTGGACGCACGCGCGCGGGGGAGGGGGTAAGG